>DXEZ01000070.1 GCA_019114715.1 Candidatus Sphingobacterium stercoripullorum
CACAATATCGTAGCTATCATCTGTTAAATAATAATCATCCGCAAGAACTTCTGGAATACCGGGATACCTCCCATTTAACATACTAGTATTATTCAGCAAAGCTCTAACATCCTTAAGTGTCTGAGGAACTACTATTTTTTTATTTGGGATAACATCCAAATAACTGCTATTACAGCTTACTCCCATAAGAGCAAGCATTAAGGAACCGATTAAGTATCTCAAAATATTTTTCATAGTCAAAAAATTAGGTTATAAACTTAATTTAACGCCAAAAGAAAATGTAAAAGGGATTGGCATCTTGTTGTTATTATCGGGATCAAGGCCATGGTTATTTGACCTCCAGATAATCCCTATATTATTCATATAGATAAAAGGTGATATTTCTTGAAAACCAGTTTTTCTAAAATAACTCAAAGGAAGACTGTAAGAAACCTTAATATCCTGAAGGCGAATATGATCCCCTTTCTCCACTAGTGGACTTGATGAGTTATAAAATTGATCTCTATTGTTATTAAGAGGGTATACAAATGAAGGCACATCCGTAATCAATTCATCTCCTGGTTTCTGCCATCGCTTCCCATAATCACCATGACCTCTATAGTTTCCAATAAGATCTGGGTAAAAAATTGTGTTTCTCGCAAAATAATAGTTGAAGCGATAGGTAATATTTGCTGAAAGCGATACGTTTTTCCAGGTAAAAGTATTTCTTATCCCTCCAAATATAGTGGGCAAAGCTGAACCGTGAAAATCGAGTTCTTCAGGCGGAGTTGACCTAAAAATATTTAAATAATCTTTACTAACCTCGCCGTTTAGGTACCCTTGGGGATCCCCATTTTCTGGATCCAATCCTGCAAACGGGTAGGTAACTATAGCATATAAAGGCCTTCCCACTACTGGCTGTATGGATTGTCCCCTAGATAAATACTGCCGCAAGTCGGTTATTTCATTCAAATATTTAGTAACCTCACTTTTATTCCACGAAAACAAGTAATCCGTCCGCCATTTAATAGAGGAATTTAGATTGTTAACAAAAATATTTAGATCTACCCCACTCCCTTTCATATTTGCCGAATTTACTTTTTGCTGGAATTTACTTGTACTTGGACTCAGTGCTCCTGTTGTTTGATCCAATGCTTTAAAGCCTAATAAATCTTTACTACGTTTAGAGTAGTATTCCAAACTACCTCCCAATCTTCCTGATTTAGTTTCAAAATCAACTCCTAGATTAAACACCCCAGTCTTTTCCCATCGTAACTCCGGATTCGGGGGACTTTGTATACTTACGTAAGGAACTTGGGCCAAATTGCTAGACTGAGAATAAAGAAGTGAAGTGTATGCAGATAATGAGTTATCCATATTTCCACTATACCCGTAAGTCATTCTTAGTTTTAAATACCGTAAGAAATCTAATTGTGCAATATTCTCATTACTCACAATCCAAGCTAAGCCAACGGACCATAGCGGTATAAATTTTTGATTTGTTTTCACTCCAAAAATATTTGAACCGTCTTGCCTTGCACTTAGACTTAATAAATACTTCTTATTATAAGAATATCCAGCATTAAAATAAAAAGAGCGAAGGCGGTTTATTAAACTTGAGACACCTGAACTAGCGGAGACTCTTGCACTTCCTCCAGTATATAAAGGAAAGTACTCATCGTAATTAACGGGTGAAACCGCAAGAATTGCATCATCGTATCCATGTTTAATTCCGTAATTCGATTCCGTTCGATGATCTTTATACTCCAATCCTGTTAAAACATCAAGCTCTGAAACACCCCATTTTTTCTCGTAATTTAACTGAGCTCTTAACGTATTGGCGCGCATCTCACCATTGGTGAAATCTAAAAAATCACCCACAGGTATTCCTCTAGAGAGCTCACCAGTTTCACCATCTACGCTTGTATAACGATTAATAAAATCTCTCACATAAAATGTTTCTAGCTTTCTGCGATTTCTGATGTTATTTAAGTTAGTTGCATGTTGATACAAAACCTTCATAGTAAAGTCCTCAAAAAACGTATAACTTACATCCGCATTGAATAACAAATGTCTATTTTTGGATTTATAATCTCTATTTTCATTATCCAGCAAGGGGTAGTAGGACCAATCTAACAGCCCTTTTTCTTCAGCAGTTTCCTTAAATATTTTTCGGTAGTTTTTGGTTACCTCAGCAGGATTCCCAAATTCATCAACTAAAGATTGATAAGGAAGCAAATTCTTTCCTGATCCAAAAGACATGTTATCAATTCCTTCTTTAGCCAAGGTGCTACCCGAGTTGGTGTAATTGATTCCTACGTTAACATCAAGATTTTTGATGGGATTAAAGAAACTATTCATTTTCAAGTTCAACCTAGAATATTTTTGATCTAAGTTTCCTACATTATCATCGTATCCTACACCGAAAACAAAAGCACTCTTTTCACCACCCCCAGATATATCAAATGAATATTGTTGATTGACACTTTTTTGGTAAACATAACGCTTAAAATCTTCTCTTATATCTTTCTTTTTTAAATCATTAATTTGCCTATCTATTTCAGCGCTCATTGAAGGATTATCACGTTTTTGTATCAATAGTTCTACTACGGGCGACAAAGCTGGTTGACTTACGGATATTTCTTGGTTCCGATAATACCCTTGCTCAAATAGAAACTCCTCTAAATCAATATACTCTTCAGAACTCATATCACTTACATAATAAAGATCTGGAATGTTACCTACCGTTAAATTACTGTTGAAGTTCACTTTGAGCGGTGAGCCCAACTTCCCTTTCTTGGTAGTAATAACAATTACACCATTACTTGCCCTAGCTCCCCAAATAGAAGTTGCCGACGCATCCTTTAAAACAGAAACACTTTCTACATCATTTGGATTAATGTTATTAATATCCCCGTCATATGGGAAGTTATCGACTACTATTAAAGGACCTGAATCTGCTAAAATAGTGGAGAACCCACGGATGGACACAGGGTTATTTGAAATTTCACGTTTATCAAATAGTACTGACGGCACGATGCCATCTAAACGTTCTATAATATTTGTTGATACTCTACTTTCTAAAACTTCTGAATTGATAATTTCAAAGGATCCCGTAGCTCGCTCTTTTGGAAGACTCTGGTATCCAGTGGTAACGACCACCTCAGCAATCGATACCTCCTCGGGTATTAATTCCACGATCACGTGATCAAAGCCACTAAGGTATAAGGACTGACCTATATACCCTACATGAGTAAAACTCACCGAATCTGGAATAGACATTTCAAATTCCCCCTGAGCTGAGGTTATTATAGTCCCTTTACTGGTATTAACCACCACACCATTTAAAGGTGCCTGGCTATGTGCATCGACCACTTTACCCACTAAAACAGACTGACTATAGCTAGAAAAAGCAATAAATAGAACGATCAAAGTTAATACAACTCGTTTCATATAGACACCTCCTTTATGAAAAACACTTCTATTTCTCTAATTCCCTTAGTTAATTGAAGATTATGTTTGAATAAAAGCGCATTGAGATCATCTAAACCACTAGATGCCTGCTTGAAAATTGAAGATGGAATTTCAGTCGAATTGCTTTCGTTTAAGACCGGTATTTTCTTTTCAAACTCTAACTTATTTACAAATCTCTCAACGGGTACAACCTCTACATCATCAATAGCTTGCCTCGAAAATTGGTCGTCGTTCAAGCTAACGAGTATCAAACATTCTTTTTCCTTATTCAAAAATGAAGTTTCGACTTGAAAGTTAAAGTCTAAATCCTCTTTTATTTTTTCTAATTCCCGATTTATAGCAACATTTTGCGTGATTAATTCGTAAGTATACAAATACTCAGCATTGGTTTTATTAACGCTTGTCAGGTACAAATCTCTAATACCTTCTGAACACTCTATCCGTGCAGAATAATACCTAGGTAAATTAGGAAATGCCATACGGTAAAGACTTAAAAACCCTAGATTTAAACCAAGATAACGATTGATCTCACTCCCCTTCCTTATCAACTGGCTTGATGGCACCCCTGAGATATGGCGGCAAAACACGCTCTGCATATCCAACTGACTGGAGATCCCATACTTGTCATTAAAAAACAGCGGCGAATCATTATCAAAATCTAATATATCGGCCTTTAAAACTAAGTTTGGACTTTCATTATTGATTACAGAGGAAATGTTTTCAAAACTCGCTTCATTTTTATCAGTTACAGCGAGAACTTCACCTGATTGCCCTATCCAAATTAAATGAGGAATCATTCGGTGTGGAAAATATTTGATCAATACATCATCTTCAATTACGGATAAAAAGTTCAGATCATTTAATAAGGGAATTTTTATAAATGCATCCTGAATTCTTTCTCTAGATTGAGTTGTTACTGGTAGAACAATTAAATCATCTTGAAGCTTATTTTGTACCTGACCTAAAGCCTCCATACCTGAAATACAGCTTCCACACCACGTTGCCCAAAAATCCAATATAATGAGCTTCTTGTCGCGGTAATCACCTAAAGTAATCACTTGTTTATTCTCGGGATGGTTAACCATCTGAAGTGGCAACTCCCAAATTTCCTCTGGAATAACATCGCCTACTTGTAATGTTTGAAACTTTTCCTCTTCATTTATGCTTATCTGCAGTTTTTCAGAAGACTGAGCAGCCAAATGCGATACAAACATTGTCATTAAAAACAGAAGGCTACCAGCTTTAACGAATCTTGAGCTAATCCGTGTGAACGAGGAATGGCCAATTATTACCTCGTGAAAAATGGCTGTCATAAGTTTCCTTATAAAATGAGCCAGGGAAAATCTAGGCATAGGTTTGCCTAAGGCATAGCTGCCGAATTGGTAAATGTTTTTCATCATAATTCATTAATTCCAAATCAGTTAATACTTCATAAAAGGCATAAACCGACCTTCCCGCCTACTTAAAGGTGTGCAGGGAATCAAAAATCATTTGCTCATATTGAAAAAACAGCTTATATTTAGTT
>DXEZ01000071.1 GCA_019114715.1 Candidatus Sphingobacterium stercoripullorum
GGTGGCAGAGTGGTCGATTGCGGCGGTCTTGAAAACCGTTGTGCTGCGAGGCACCCGGGGTTCGAATCCCTGTCTCTCCGCTGGAAAGAATTGCAAAACAAAGAAAATCCCTGTAAATTAATACTTTACGGGGATTTTTTGTTTTTGGTGCATAGCAAAAATAAGCATATCAAAGCATTCTTTCGGTGTACTATTCGGTGTACCTGATTGTCTTCAATGCCAGCCCGTTATTTGTTCTTTCTAAGATTTCTTCTTTCCTTAACATGTAGTTGATGGTTGGTTATCAGGTCTTGAATGTTCTCTTTGTTACTTCTTATCAGGCGTTCTTCCAGCATCCGTTTTACTTCGCTGATTTTCAGGAAAGTGCAGACTTCGTAACTGTCCACCCAAATTTCATCCTCATTAGTGCTTTCCGCTTCCATGTGGTTGAAAATATAATCCACAATAGCGGTAATTTTGTTGTCTAATTCCTTGTAGGCTTTTGACTCGAATGTTATTATCTCCATATTGCTAACTAATTGATTCGCCGCAAAGTTGGAGCGTTTGAAAAAATAAATTTTCCAACCTTTTTCCAAGTTTCCGGTTTGATATGTTTGAAGAAATAAATTTCTTCTTCCTTGTTACTGAAAGGATGATTGACAATACAAGTTCTCATATCTTCGAGTGACCGTTGCAGAAACTCTACGACATCGAGAACTACCTTTATTGAAATATTCCAGTTATCAACATCTATTTTTTCATAGATAGTACAGTCTATGTTTTTTATAAATTCTTCAAAATTAATTTCATTGTTCATATTATTACGGTCGTCTTAATGCCGAAAAATGTATCTTTATTCTGACTTTTGTAAAAGGCAGAATGCCGGAAACGTTAGGAACAAACATTTCCAGCACCAAGCCTTTTTACGATAAAGTTAGATTAGGACTTTTGCCCTATTGTTATTTTGTAGCCGGAAACCAGCTTCGTGTGTTATTGGCAATCCTTACTAACATCAACATCACCGGAACTTCGACCAGCACACCCACCACCGTAGCCAATGCAGCCCCGGATTGTAAACCAAAAAGAGAAATAGCCACAGCAACCGCCAATTCAAAGAAATTACTTGCCCCAATCATTCCGGCAGGTGCGGCAACATCATGGGGTAATTTCCACCATTTCGCCCAACCGTAAGCAATGAAGAATATCAGAACCGTTTGCAACACAAGCGGAACTGCAATCAATAAGATATGCAAGGGATTGTTCAGTATCGTTTCTCCTTGAAATGAAAACAGGATAATAAGCGTCAATAGCAACCCACCTACCGTATAATTATTAAATTTCTTAATAAATACGTTATTGAAATATTCCACACCTTTGCGGCGGATAACCATTATTCGGGTAATGACCCCGGCAGCAAGTGGTATCACAACAAACAGCCCTACGGATAGCAACAGAGTGTCCCACGGGATAGATACGCCGCCAACTCCCAGCAGGAAAGCAACGATAGGGGCAAACGCTACCAATATGATTAAATCGTTCACTGCCACTTGTACCAGTGTATAAGCGGCATCCCCTTTAGTAAGGTAACTCCATACGAACACCATAGCTGTACAAGGTGCATCCCCCAATAATACCGCCCCGGCTAAATATTCTTCGGCTAATCCGGCAGGTATAAAGGCTTTGAAAACCACATAGAAGAACAAATAAGCTATTCCGAACATGGTAAACGGCTTTATCAGCCAATTTGTAACGCAAGTGACTATTATTCCTTTCGGACGCTTGCCTACATTCTTAACACTTTGAAAATCCACTTTTAGCATCATCGGATAAATCATTAACCAAATCAGGATTGCCACGGGTATAGACACGTTGGCATATTCAAATTTGCTTAATGTTTGCGGAATTGCCGGAAGCCATTGTCCCACAGCAATTCCAATAATGATGCACAAGGCAACCCAGATAGTCAGGTATTTTTCAAAAAATCCAATTCCTTGTTTCTTTTCCATAACAATAACTATTTAGCTTAATTGTGGTTTTAATTCGTTCAGGTAGAAGTCATAGAAACGGGCTTTTATTTCATCCCGTACCCGATGAAATTCACTGTTTATAAACTCCGGCGTTCCGGTTGCTTCCGAGGGGTCGTCAAATCCTATATGCAGCCTGTTTCTTACTTCACCCGTAAACATCGGGCAACTTTCGTTTGCCCCACCGCAGACCGTAATAACATAGTCCCATTCCTGCCCTATATATAGATTTACACTTTTAGGGGTATGGTGGGTTAAATCTATACCCATTTCATCCATAACCTTTACCGCCATCGGATTGACCTTTTCAGCAGGTTTTGTTCCTGCTGAAAAGACATCCAGTTTATTGTCAAATGATTGTAGAAAGCCATGTGCCATTTGGCTGCGGCAGCTATTCCCTGTACAAAGAATTAAAATCTTCATGTTTTTAGTTATTTTTCCAAGCTATCAGGGCAGCATTTCCCTTTGACAATTCTTCTACTTTCTTAATCCAAACCAATTCATTCTGCGCCTTTGCCCGCAAGAAAGAATTTTCGGTGTCAGTTAATGACAAGCAAGCATTCACGACCCACCATTTATTATTAATCCCGGCACGTTGTAAATCCATTTGTAAACGTTCGGCTTCAAATACGGGTGTTGCTTCGGGCAGGGTCACAATAACGACTTCTGTTTCCTGCTGGTTTCTCAAACGTGGCAACAGTTTTCTAACCGAAGCGGGGGTATCGCCATGTGTGCGTTGCACTTCTTTATGGTAACTTTCTGTTGCATCCAGCAATAACAAAGTGTGTCCGGTGGGTGCGGTATCAATTACTACGACTTCATTTTCCGCTTTATCGACAATTTCAGCGAAAGCCCGGAATACTGCGATTTCCTGCGTACACGGTGAACGTAAATCTTCCTCTATATATTCCATATCTTCGGCAGTCATTGTTTCCGCAGCCTTACTGCGAACCTCGTTTTTATAGGCTTCCAATACTTCCGCTTCATCAATCCGGCTTACCGTAATACCAGCCTGAACAGCAAGGTTATAATTCAGATGGTTTGCCGGGTCAGTGGTGGTAAGATGCACCTTTGCACCCAGTTTTGTTAATTTCAAGGCTATTTCAGTAGCTAAAGTGGTTTTTCCCACGCCGCCTTTTCCCATAGTAAAAACAACCCTTTTTCCTGATTGATAGAGGTCGTTTACCAGTTCATCCATCCCTTTGGCATCGGTAATCCGCTGATAGTTCGCATCATTTGTTAAATTATCATTGTAAAGCATCCGGCGGATATTCGCAATATTAGATAAATTGTATGACCGTAAAGGAACATAATAAGACGGATATTCCAGCAGTTCCGCAGGAGTCTGTTTCAAGGCATTTTGCTGCCTGTCATATATCTGTTTCGATACGCTGTCGACTTCATCTAATTGCAGCAAAAGCCCGTTGATTACCAATAGCTG
The DNA here is from genome assembly GCA_019114715.1 of Candidatus Sphingobacterium stercoripullorum. Lineage (GTDB taxonomy): Bacteria > Bacteroidota > Bacteroidia > Sphingobacteriales > Sphingobacteriaceae > Sphingobacterium > Sphingobacterium stercoripullorum. The sequence goes on from DXEZ01000071.1 coordinate 3,445, forward strand.
GTTTTTAATTCCCAGTAGTTGTAATTCATGTGAAGAACGGGCGGCTTCTTTTAATGGTGCGATTTCAGGACGGCTAACCAATACTAAGCGAGTTGCGTTTGCATCCGAAAGTGTTTCAACTGCCTGCTTATAGATACCTTTCCGTTCTTCCAAACCGGATAATTGACCTAAGCAAGATGCCCCGTGCGTACTCTCACTAATAAATGTACTCCACGCTGATGGTAGTTGTAACATTCGTAACGTGTGTCCCGTGGGGGCTGTATCAAAGATAATATGGTCGTATTCTTTTGCTTTATCGGCATCCGTGATAAAATCGGAAAACTGGTTGAAAGCCGCAATTTCTACCGTACAAGAGCCTGAAAGTTGTTCTTCCATATTCTGAATAACACTTTCGGGCAGTTGTCCCCGGAAAGGGGCAATAACGCTTTCCCTGTATTCGGCTGCGGCTTGTTCCGGGTCGAGATTAACGACCGTTAAGCCGGGTACCTCTTGAATATCCGTGCCGTGTCCGTTCAGTGTTTGATTAAACACATCTTGCAGGTTTGAAGCCGGGTCTGTACTGATAAGAAGTATTTTCTTTCCATTATCTGCCAAGCCTACCGCAGTAGCACAGGCAATCGAAGTTTTTCCTACACCGCCCTTTCCGGTGAAGAAAAGGTATTTCGTCAAATCTATATCTGATAAATTGAATGTCTTCATTTTTATATAATTAGCTGATGAATACTCATTTTACTGGCATAAAATCCAAATTGACACCTGTCCATTCACTCATTTGTCTGGTGGTAGGATAGGTTTTTGAAACAGCGACTTCACCGTCCACTAAAGTAATAGGCAGTGCATCCGCCCCATGTTTTTGCAGATGCTCATTTACAGTTTTATTACTTACATACACTTGCGGTTCGTCACGTAAATTGTGACGGGTAACGATGACACCCTGTTTCTTCAATGTTTCAATAACAACCGCAATACGCATTAATTCAGGGTCAATATTTGTTCCACAAAGACCCGTAGGGCAACACATTGCCGGGTCGAAAATTTCTATCTTTTTCATACTGTTTTTATTTAAAATGATACTCTATGTTTATTTATAGATAAAAGACTACTGCATAATAAATTCCTACCGCAATAAAGAGGATGGCAACTATTTTACGAAACCATTTCTCGAATATTTGCATCCGGTTATAAAACTTACCCAGTCCGGCAACACTGTACGCTAAAATCCATGCAACAAGGATTACGGGTAATCCCGTAGCAATAGCGTAAATTGCAGGTAAGAGATACCCGCCCGTTTCTGCTGCTGACAAAGGCATAAGCATACCGAAATAAAATACTCCACTGGTAGGACAAAAAGCAAGGGCGAATAAAATACCCAATAGCATAGCCCCCAAACCGCCTTTCGTCCTCTTTTTCAAACTTTCATCGCTGATATTGATTTTCGGCAGATTGAGTTTTATTATATCAAGCATAAATATTCCAATGATGATTAACGCCGGAGCAATCAGCATTTCCCCGTACTTGCTTACGGCTTTTTGAACCATAAACATACTTGCCCCCTCACGGAGAATAGGGATAAGGATAAAGCCAAGAACCGTATAGCTTACTATTCTGCCGAAAGTATATAGCAATCCGTTTATAAATATTCGGTGATGGTTTTCTATGTCCTTACTAATAAATCCTATTGCCGTTATGTTGGTCGCTAACGGACACGGGCTGACCGCTGTTAAAATCCCCAAGATAAAAGCTGTAATAGCAGGAATAGAACTGTTATCTAATAGCGATTGAAGAAAATCCATCTTACAACTGTTTTAATAATTCGTCAATCTTGCTTTTAATTCCCTCTTTAAACTTGTCCGGTGCATTTTTCGCATTGGAAAAACTAAACTCTGTCATGTTGTTTACATTCTCTTTGCCGTCTTTCCAACCATTCACAAACAAAGACGACCATGTAACTTCGTACCTGTCTGCAATCGCTTCATTTTCTTTCTTTGAAATATCTATCACTTTGTAGATAATTTTACCGTCTGCTTTTTCTTTTGAATAAAGGCTATCCAAAAAGGCTACTGTATTTGTTTCTATCGCCCGGCAAGTGATACACCGTTGCGCTCTATGAAAATAAAGAACCTCTATGCGGTTAGACTGTATTTCTTCTGCTTGGTTTTCTCCGGTCTTTTTCTTTGAACCGTTACCACAGGAAACTAAGACCAGCGTTGCAATCAGTAGATAAAATAATTTTCTCATAGTTCATTTTTATTTGGTTATCAGCTCTTTCACTTCTGCAAGGGATAACTTTTTCCCGGCTGATACGACTTTCTCGTCAATCACCAAAGCCGGAAGCCCTAAAATGTTATACTCCATGATTTTCAATAAATCTTCCTCTTTGATAAGGGTTGCATCGCAACCTAATTCTGAAATAGCTTGTTTGGTAGTTTCGTACAAGGCTTTACAGCTTGAACACCCAGTTCCTAATACTTTAATTTCCATTGTCATTCTACTTTAAAGTTAATATAATAATCGTAGTTCGTAGAACTACGAACAATTATTCCAAAAAAAGGTACTGCTATTTACAGCACGATGTACCTTTACATTTACAGTCCCCTAAAAAAGCTGCAAACAATTTTCGGGCAAGTTCCCAATTCTCACGGTTTATACAATACCGGACTTTTGGCGTTTCTATTTCCCCCTGAATTAACCCTGCTTCTTTCAGTTCTTTCAAATGCTGCGAAACGGTTGCTTTAGCGATAGGCAGTTCTTCGTGAATATCACCGAAGAAACAACTATCTTGTTTTGCCAAGAAAGCAAGAATAGCCATCCGTGCCGGATGTCCCATTGCTTTGGCAAAACGAGCAATCTGTTCCTGCTCTGTTGTGTACTGTTTCTCTTTCACTTCAATTCTCCTTTCTTATTTGTTGTTTGCAAAACTACGAACATTATTTTTAGTAGCCAAATTTTACGGCATATTTTTTTCGGATAGGTGCAAGGTGCAAGTATATATCTATATATATAGCTTGCACCTTGCACCTAAGCTGAAACATTTATATACAGAGATTTGCGTAATTAAAAAAATGTGTTGTATCTTTGAACCCGTGAGATAGGCAGACAAACAGTGGACAAAGCCGGACAAATAACCCTGCAAAAATCGTTACTGTTTCGTTACCTATTTGAAATTTTGGAAAATAAAAAGTTGATTTATAGGCGGTTAGATGTCTGGGCTCAATACTCTCCCTTTCCGCTGAACTAACCGGACAAAACCGAACAGTAAGCAGACAAGTCCCACAAATTCAATGATTTATGTTTTTTTTATCCCCTTGTGTCTGTCTTAAAGTATTTTCTATTAAAAACTTAATTCCACGAAGCAGGTCAGAAAACAACATAAAAAAAGGCTATCTATCCCAGACAGCCAATCTTTTATTAACCTTAAATCTAATACTATGAAAAACACATTGCAAATGTACATGTTTTCCGCTAACCTCCAAACCGGCAGC
>DXEZ01000072.1 GCA_019114715.1 Candidatus Sphingobacterium stercoripullorum
ATATGAGTAGTAGTGGAATCCAATAATAACTGGATAAATAGTGAAGAATCAGATGAATAACCTCCATAACTCTTTAGCTTTTAATGGTGGTCCACTAATATACTAACAAGTTTGTAAACTATCGAAAATTATCTCTTCTTAATAGCATACACTGGAACGATTCACCCCCTAGAATATAGCTCTCTATTATATAGGGTAATGGACTAAAGAATGGATGTTTGATGAATACGGAAGAAGCTTATCTATGCCTTTGAGCTGATCTAGTGCTACAATAAAAGAAAAGCCCACAAGCTCTCCCCCCATTGCCTGGATCAACTTAGCAGTTGCCTGCATGGTTCCGCCTGTGGCAAGCAGATCATCATGAACAAGAACTTGCATTCCTTTTTCTATAGTATCTTGATGGATCTCTATTGCGGCCTTCCCATATTCAAGTTCATAGGATTCCGAGTAGGTCTTATAGGGTAGCTTTCCTTTTTTACGAATGGGATAAAAAGGGACATTTAACCGCAATGCAAGTAAGAATCCAAAGAAAAAACCTCGGCTTTCTACACCCACCACCGCATCTACCTTACGGCCATCGAGCTGATTGATCATCTCTTCAACTACACGGTTACACAAATCTGGAGAGGCGAAGATTGGAGTGATATCTTTAAAGCTCACCCCTGGGGTTGGAAAATCTTGAATTATCCTAATGGTATTTTTAAGTTCTTCTTGCATTCTAATAATATTATTTTGTACATGTTGATTGACATTCTATGTTTTTGCGCCTTCAGATCATGCTAAAAGCATGAAAATAAACGAACTACGCACAAATACCTTTCAACCTCTGGTACTAGCCCAAGCCTAGCAAAGATACAAATTTCTATAGGCAGTCAACAACTTATTATTGTGAATTCTTTAAGCAGCAATTTGCCCTCAAACCCCCAATTTAATTTAAGACAAACTTATTACGAGAATCTCTGTAAAAATCCAATTGATTTTAGCAATTTTGAGCTACCGTAACGCTTTATTATAAAGTGATACTTTTAGGCATTTTAGTTCACACACAGCCCTGCAGGTTGTTAAGAACTGTATTAAGTGATGTATAAATGTATACCGTTAGACCCCCATTATTCCTCAAGCTATTCTACCCCAGACTAATCTGGCGAAAATCAAATAAGGAGAAAATACTACATCTTACTTTTGATGACGGTCCAATACCGGAAATAACTCCGTTTATATTGGATACTTTAAAAGAGTTCGATGTAAAAGGCACCTTTTTCTGTGTTGGTGAAAACGTAACAAAACACCCCGAAATTTTCAAGCGTTGTCTCGATGAAGGCCATAGCGTGGGAAACCATACATTCAATCATTTAAACGGCTTTAAAACATCTAATGAGGATTACTTAGTAAACATCCAGCGCTGCCAAGAACTACTGCCTGGCAACCTATTTAGGCCACCTTATGGAAGAATTAAGCCCAGTCAAGTTAAACGGCTCGCTGGAACACATCAAATAATTATGTGGGATGTGCTGTCAGGAGACTTCGATGTCCATATCTCTGGAGAGAAATGCTTAAACAACGTTATTCGATATACCAGAAATGGCTCCATCATAGTATTTCACGATAACATCAAAGCAATTCCACGCGTAAAATATGCCCTGCCACGGACTATTGAATACTTCCTGAAACAAGGTTACCAGTTCGATGTGTTGTAGATGCACAAACGCCCAAGGGTCTCTCTTGCTTATTCCTGGCGCATATTGGTGTATTCTAAGGTGTACCTTTTAGTGTTATTGATACTAAAATAGCCCAAAGCTCCACCAGACAGGTTTGAAGTAGGATTTGAGGGGGCAGAACTCGATGGCGTTAACCGCTGGTACTCATTCCAGTACCTAAATACCTCTTTACTAATCAAACTCCGGTATACAACTACCTTGTCCCCTTGATAAAAATCATTATCCGCATCGTAGAATCGATGTTCCACATCCCTACCATTATTCAGCTTATCGGAAAATACGGCCATGAACTTTGCCGGCTTATCATTTACCGACATGGTGTATTTATAGTAATTTTCTTCATCGTTAGGATCTAGGAATCTAATGGCTACGAAATCATAAGATTGATCCAGTATATTCTCTTCAATAAAACCCAAGGAATCGACCTCAACATAAGCTTGCATAGTGCTCTTTGCAGTGATATGCTGCCCTTCCGAGAGTACGCTCAGACTGTATTCTACGCCTTGCTGTGGTATGAAATTACTATGGGTATACTTCCCCTCACCTTGGTGGATAAACTGAAAGCTTTGCCCTTTGCTAGTGGATACCACAACATGGGCATCTTCCACATAAACAAAACGGCCACTTTCAAAAATACTTTTGGTTTTGTTCACGCGGATTTCTTGCTGATTAGAGAGGTTTGACAATTCTGCTTCCACGACAATTACAGGGTCAATATCTTGGAAATCCAGATCGATCGTCTCCTCGCAAGACTGAAAGAAAAACCCTAAAACAAGGGCTGCGAAAACAAATAACCTTTTCATATTTTAAAATTTAAAATTCCATGTTACTGATGGTATTATTCCAAATAATGAAATTTTATATGCTTCAATCTTCTCCTTATTATCATCTTGCTCCCTAAAGTTAATCAGATAAGCATTCTTTTGGTTATATGCATTATAAAGACCAAAAGACCAGGAAGAATGGAATTTATTGACCTTAAAGCTAGGCTCGTAAGTGAAAGAGAGATCCAAGCGATGGTAATCTGGCATCCTATGGGCATTTCTATTGGAATAGTAATACATCGTTTTCCCATCGATTTCGTACTTCCCAGTAGGAAATGTTACAGCCTGTCCGGTTTGGTAAACAAATGTTCCCGATAGCGTCCACTTCGGGCTCAGGCTATACATCACTACTAAGGACGCATCATGCCTCCTATCTTGCCTTGCTGGGAACCAGTCTCCATTTCTAATATCATCGAATTGCTTTTCGCTTTTCGCTAAAGTATATCCTATCCACCCTTTAAGCTTCCCTTTATTTTTTCTTAACAAAAATTCCACACCATAAGAACGCCCCAAGCCAAAAGTCAGCTCACCTTCAACGTATTTATTAAACTGTAAGTCCGCACCGTCTCTCAACTCCAATTGGTTTAGCATATGTTTATAATAAGATTCTATGGAGAATTGATATACGCTATCCCGCAATGTCTTAAAGAAACCCAATGCTAGCTGATCGGCTAATTGCGGTTTAACCTGCAAGCTTGTCATCACATATTGATCTGTGGGAAGAGATGAGGTGGTGTTACTGAGCTGTTGAAGATGCTGGCTTAACCGGTTGTAAGACAACTTAACGCTGGAGGATGCTCCGGTCTGATAACTTACTGCCAGGCGCGGCTCAAGATGCACCATATGCTTCAATATACTTCTACCGTAATGTTCTTCATTTTCCACTTCACCTTGATCATCGAAAGTATAAAATGTCCCAGGGCCTAACACCATAAAGTCGGTCAATCTAAACCCTAAAAAGGAGCTCAACCTAGGGATCCATTGCCGCTCATAAGATGCATATAAAGCTCCCTCAAGCCCTTTCCGTCGTTCTGATCGGATTGAATTGACGGACTGTTTTCCCTTTAAGTCTGATGGTAATACAGACTGATGCATGAGTGATACACCAAAGTTAATACGTTGATTTTCATTGAAAAAATAGTCGAAGTGATTTTTTAGTCCAAAGTTGCGTATCCTTGAGTCTATAGAAAACACATTCGGGTTAGAGTTAACCTCAATATTATAGTCGTAATCGCTATATATTAAAAATAGCTTGCTACTTAAATTTGAATTCCACTTGGAGTTAAGCCCTAAGCTGCCCACTTTATTGCTCCAGGAGAAATTAAATGTTTCTTTATAACCTAAGTCATCTGTCCCTAGATAAGCAGACAGCGTTAATTCGTGTTTAGGATTTAACGTATAGCTAGCTTGACCATTAACATCGTAAAAGTACAAATGGCTATTACGCACATCTTTATCCTTTGCAAGTTTCAAAAACATATCGGCATATGTCCGTCTTGCGCTAACCACGTACGCTCCCTTTCCGTGGCTCATCGGCCCTTGGATCATCATTCGGGAAGCGATCAAACCAATCCCGCCGTTTACCCCAAACTTCTCTTTATTTCCCTGCTGAGTTTGTATATCTATGACAGAGGAAAGTCTGCCACCATATTGTGCAGGAATACCTCCTTTATAAAGCTGCAGGCTATTTATTGCATCGGAATTAAAAGTGGAAAAAAAACCCAACAAATGTGTCGGGTTATATACTGTTGCCTGATCCAATAAAATTAAATTTTGATCTTCTTTACCACCACGCACGTAAAAAGAAGCGTTCCCCTCGCCGGCTGAAGAGATACCAGGCATTAACTGCAGAGTTTTTAAAATATCTTTTTCACCAAATACTATGGGGATACTTTTTAAATCCTCTGCTTTTAAGTCGATTAAACTCATTTGAGGGCTTTTTACAAAGTCTCTTTTCTTCCCTTCTTGATTCACTACCACCTCTTGAATGTTCCTCGGGGCTGATTTCAACTTTATTTCAAGCTTCCTGTCCTCCTCTACGGCGATTTCCTCCTCATAGGGCTTATAGCCTACGTGAGAGACCTGTAGAGTATATTTCCCTGGCTCTAGAGTCAATTGAAAAAAACCATTTGGGTCGGTAGTAGTGTTAATATCCTCGCTTTTAATATGTACTATCGCTCCATGGATAGTCTGGCCCTCCTGCTCGCTATAAACACTACCTGAGAGAGTCACTTTCCCATGTCCCATACAAAATACTGGGAGTAAAAGGCAAAATACAGTAACAATTAACTCTACAGGTTTCATAAGAATCAATTAATTCATTTGGTAGTGCGCCCATTAAACACTTCTCCAAAGTATGCCATTTGGTAGGCTATAGATCTATTCCAATAGTCCCACTTGTGTGCTCCTGGCATTACTAAATAGCGGTGTGGAATATTTAAATAGTTCATTTTCTGATGTAAGGCTTCATTGACTCCGTAGAAAAAATCCTGCTTCCCGCAATCCACCCATATTTCTAGGCTATTGGGTTTGTATAAATGTAGCATGTTAATCACGGTATGATCTTCCCAAGCATCTTTATTTTGAGCGTATTCTCCAAGTCTATCTTTTATTTGCCAGTTATCGGGGAAAGGGCGGAAATCCACTCCTCCAGCTGTACTACCTACTACAGAGTACACATCTTGATTACGCAGCGCTAAATACAAAGCCCCATGTCCTCCCATGCTTAAGCCTGTAATTCCCCTATATGCTCTATCCGCTATAACGGAATAGTTTTTATCTATATAACTTACCAGCTCATTACTGACAAAAGTTTCGTACTGGTAATTAGCATCATTTTCAATATCCCAATACCAACTACCAAAACCACCATCTGGACATACAATAGTAATTCCAAATTGATCGGCTAATTCAGTAATATGCGGTGCTTTTAATACCCAATCCGAATATTTACCGCTATAACCGTGCAATAAATATAAAACGGGCGTCTCCTTCTCCTTACTGACTTCAGGCTCTATCACCACCACTTTGATATTCTTTTTCATCGCCTCACTGTATACGGATACCGTATCCACTTGCGCTGCTTTTACTCCTAAAACACAACCAATTAGAAGTAAGATTGAAAAAAACATTTTATTGACCATACTTATTTTATTAATTTATACTGATAAATATATGCTTCTAAGCCCAGCGGTCTTTCGCTGGTAGTGTAAAACCGGCTACCATCCAGTGAAAATGCAATCGCCTCACCTTGTGGTTCAGGAAAATAACTTTGTTTAATGGATGGCCTTTGCAATGCCTTTAAAACATGCTCTTTATCCTTTCTAGGAAAGTAATGAACTTCCAATAAATTCTTCACTAAAATACCACTTCCATCCCGAGATATATCTGCTGCAGTAACAAAAGCTAATGGAAGCTCTATAAAATCCTTTAGTATATGACTCTTTTTAAAAGTTTGCGTATTTGTATCCATTAGCGGAACAGCATAAGCCCGTACATTGAGCTCACGCTTGGTTATCAATACCAACTCAAAAGTTTTAGGATCAATAAATATGGCTTCCGCATCGCGCGGACCGTCACTGTACTTTAAAGTAATTTTAAATATGTCCTCTGCAGCAAAAACAAACTTTTCATCTCTCTTTGTGATATCGCTAGCTGGTTCTTTCACAAAATACAAACTTGTAAGTTCTCTTTTTGCTAGGTTATCCCCTATATCTGCAATACATAGATAATTCTCTCCCTTCCAGTTCATTCTAGCAATATCTTCTACATCTATGAAGTTAGCTCCTTCTAAGTAATATTCTGCAATTAAGTCTCCCTGAGTGTTGATTAAAAAAAACCTCGACTGATCGCCCGAATCGTTATGACACCAAATTCCACTGCCATCTTGGTTAAAAATCATACCAGAAATTTCATTTAGCTTAGGATTTTTAATTTTACCTAAAGACTCCCTATTGAAACCCGCTTCCTGAGCTTGTGAAGCAGATATATTTATCGAAAGAAAAATAAAAAAAAATAGACTTAAAATCCTCAGTATTTGCATCAGCTTACGATGATAGTAGATAAACTTTCTTTTTGAAAATACTTTTGTGCTATTTCACGCACTTTTGAACTAGAAATCGATTGTATTTCCTGAATATACCTTTGGTAGTAGTCCATATCAAGAGAGCTATAATAAACAGCTTTATATTTATCGGCATGTGAAAATATACTCGATAAACTTCTTACAAAAGCACCCATCATGTAATTCCTCACAAGTTCTAATTCCGATGGAGAAAGCAGATCAGTACATAGTATGTCTAACTCTTTATGAATCTCCTGAACAGTCGCTTCTACGTACTCTGTTCCCACCTGGGTACTAATACCAAAAATCCCTAAGTGTCTTAGGCTCCTCAAACCAGAACCAATACCATAGCTATACCCTTTGTCTTCGCGAATGTTTTTCATCAAACGAGAACCAAAATACCCTCCTAAAACCATATTGGTAAACTGAATAGCAGGAAAATCAGGATGCGAACGTTGCACACACCGCTTTCCTAGCCTTATACTTGCCTGGATACTATCTTTTTTATGAAGTCTTACCTCTTTTGGTTTAAACTCTGGAAAGTGCACATCAGCATCTTGAAAAGTGGATTCTCGAGTTTCCCTCTTAAACCAGTCGTTTGCAAACAAATCATTTATTAATTTGAGATCTTCATCTAACACATTCCCAGAAACAAAAACGGTGCAGTTTTTCTCATGAACTTGCGCCTCGTAAAGAGCCAACAAATCGGGCCTTTCTATTTTTAAAAGATCCTCTGGTACATACTGGCTGCCGTACCGATTTTCGCCGAAAATCTGCTTATTAAATTCCCTTTGTGAGAGGATATCATTTTTCTCCAAAGAAACTAAAATTTGCTGCTGCGTATTTCTAACAAAAACAGCAAGCTCTTCTTCCGGAAAAATTGCTTCAGTGAGTACCTCCTTTACCAGTGGAAGGATATCACTTAGATGCTTCCTCATGCAAAAAAGCGATAAAGACATGCGGTCTACATTGAATTCAGGCACCAAATAAGCCCCGAAATAATCGATCTTTTCTGCTATTTCACTGCTGCTGTATTTTTTACTACCTTCTTTTAATAATGAATTTAAAGCGTTATTCAACAAGCTAAACTCTCTATCGTCGTAAAGATTAGTAAAAGCGAACTCTACCCTTATAAGGTCTACTTTATTCGAGGAAAATACAAAGACCGGTATATCATTTGAAAATTTCTTTTCAACTGGACTTTTTAGCTCAATCGTTTTAATTGTTTGAAATTTAGGAGGTATATTTCTATTTATCATTTTTCAATAGGGATTTATAAATTAGAGTACTGGAATTTTCTTCCTTTATGATAGATTGAGCAACTCGAGAGATATCTTCTGGTTTCACCTTACGATACTCCTGAAAGTCCGTATTATATTTGCTTGGATCGTTATAAAGCAGCTCATAATACGCAAGGTTCATTGCTTTGTCTAAAATTGAAAGCTGTTCAAATGTCTTTGCAGACTCTATTTTATTAAGTATCTTCTCCAATTCATAATTGGCTATCTTTTCATTTTTAATCTGGTTTATCTCACTAAGCAACAACTCCTCCGCTTTATCGAGAGTTACACCCGGTAAAGGTTTCCCCTCAAGTATAAGCAGGTTTTGATCGATGCTCCCGCTAACATACGCATTTACGTAACTAAAAACGGGATTTTTCTTGATTAAATTTTGAATTAATCGAGATGAGGCACCCCTAGAGAGCACATCCGTAATCAAATCCATTGCGTAATAATCTGGATGCATCCTGTCAACTCCATGATAAGCAATATATAAGCTATCAGATGGCACTTCTGCTTTTACCTCCAACCTTTTTGCCTGCGTTTGATTAGGTTCTTTTGGCAATTGCCGATCCAGAACATGGCGTTTTTCAATAGGACCAAACCATTTTTCTGCTAATGTAAATATTTCATCTGTATTTACCGCACCACTAACCACCAAAACAGCATTATTTGGAGCGTAAAAACGGTAAAAAAATCTTTTTACATCTTCAAGAGTAGCATTTTCAATATGTGATATCTCTTTTCCAATTGTAGCCCAACGGTAGGGATGCTTCGTGTAAGCTAGAGGCCTGAGCTTTAGCCAAACATCTCCATAGGGTTGATTGAGGTATCGCTGTTTAAATTCCTCTATAACAACTTGCTTTTGTACTCTTAAAGATTGCTCTGAAAACTCTAACGCTAACATGCGATCACTTTCGAGCCAAAAAGCAGTTTCTATATTATCGGCAGGGAGGGTAACGTAATAATTAGTGATATCAGGGCTAGTAAAAGCATTGCTTTCACCACCCACGGTTTGTAAGGGTGTATCGAAATCTATGATGTTTTTCGAGCCTCCAAACATTAAGTGCTCAAATAAGTGAGCGAATCCTGTCTGATTGGGATCCTCATCGCGTGAACCCACATCATAAAGCAAGTTTACACATGCCATTGGTGTATCGTGGTCTTCATGTACAATAACTCGAAGACCATTTTCTAAAACTCGTTTCTCAAAAGAAATCATATAAGTTTTTTATTTATAAACTAAGCCAGTCAACATCCTTTTTCAACAAACCTAAAGTATCTTCTTCAAGAGAGCCTTTTACAGGCTTATAATCGTAAAACCAACCGGCATTTTGTGGTAGGCTCATCAATATCGATTCTATACGTCCATTGGTTTGCAAACCAAATTTAGTACCTGCATCATAAACTAAGTTGAACTCCACATACCGCCCTCTTCGTAAAAGCTGCCAGTTTTTTTCATTTTCTGAAAAGGACAAGTCTCTAGCATCCTGAACTTGCTCAGTGTATAGAGGCACAAAGGATCTTCCTAAGTCTACCGAAAAATTAAACAGCTCTTCTTTAGTCAAGGCTGTTGATTCTTCATGAAGTCTATCGTAAAACACTCCTCCAATACCACGGGTTTCATTTCTATGGGGGATAAAGAAGTAATCATCTGCCCATTTCTTAAATTTCGCATAAAATCCATCGTCGTATTTATCACACACCTCTTTCAAGCCTCTGTGAAATTTCCTAGCTTTTTCAATAACAATATAATGTGGCGTTAAATCAATTCCTCCTCCAAACCAATACTTACCACTTGAAAGTTCAAAATAGCGAATATTCATATGGATTATAGGCACATTGGGGTTATTTGGATGTAAAACAATAGAAACACCTGTAGCAAAAAAATCTTGAGGCTCTACTCCAAAAGCCTTTTGCACTGCTTCGGGTAATGGCCCATGAACTGCAGAGAAATTTACACCTCCCTTTTCAATTAAAGCACCATTTTGAATAATACGAGTCCTTCCACCACCTCCTCCCGGTCTTTCCCAAAGCTCTTCTTCAAATTTCGCCTGCCCATCTAGGCTTTCCAATCCATCAGTTATCTCTTGCTGAATTGTTTTATAAATATCTGCAATGCGTTCCTTATTTATCATATTTTCAAGTATTCTATAATTTTATCAATTCAATAGCCTATGGCTTACTTTTTTATTTCCAGTATTTCTGGGCTATCCGTCAAAAATAAAGCACGGCTTTATATTCACTAGCCAAAAAAACCATCCATAAAATAAGGGGCAAACAACATGTTGAAACGCCCCAAATAAATTTGTTTATATACTCCTAGAGAAAACGATCTCATCTCTTTTTAGTCCGCACTCTTCCAAAAAGAAAGACAATCGTAGTATCCCAGCTGCAATGCCTGTAAAGATAGGTATTTATAACGGCATCGTTCCTGAATTCGCGCAAGTTGCATCGCCAAATTTACAATGACTTTACACAGCGAAAACCTACGTGATTACTGGATGTAGAAACCTCCCCTTTACCTCGTGCGCCAGCTTTGTAGCGCTCACAATATCCATCATTGCATAAAAAAGACCCACCTCTTTGAACCCTTTTTACAGCTCCTGGCTCCCTCGGGTCGTAGCTTGATGCAGGTCCCTTAGGATCTTTTTTCTCCAGGTGAAGGTAACTGTCTGGCCGGTAATAATCAGCACACCACTCCCAAACGTTTCCAGACATTTCATAGAGGCCATAGGGATTGGAAGGAAAGGATTTTACTGGCGCTAATCCGCTAAAACCGTCTTCCTCGAGATTCTCAACGGGGAAACTCCCTTGAAAGATATTAACCATCCACTTTCCATTCACCTTAAGATCCTCCCCCCAATAATAAGTAGTAGACTCATTTTGCCCTCCACGAGCAGCGTACTCCCATTCAGCCTCAGTAGGAAGGCGTTTCCCTGCCCACTTAGCATAAGCTTCTGCATCTTCATAAGCTACATGCACTACAGGATAATCTAATCTTCCAGACAAATCGCTATCAGGTCCTTCTGGGTGCCTCCAAGAAGCTCCAGGAACATACTCCCACCACTGTAAAAAATTATTCAATCCAACTGTTCCAGTTGGAGGGGTGAATACGGCAGATCCAGCTAGCAGTAACTCTTCAGGTACACCAGGAAAATCCTCTGGATTTAAATCTCTTTCGGCCACTGTGATGTAATTGGTTTCTTCAACAAACTTTGCAAACTGCCGATTAGTAACCGCATGTTCATCCATATAAAAATCAGAGACCGTTATATCCCGCAGGGGCTGAGCATCAGGGAAGTATTCAGAGCCCAATTTAAAAGTCCCTCCCTTGATAAGCACCATATTACTTGAATCAAGCCCCCTACCTAAGTTTGCAATAGGCTCTACTGGAGAATCATTAACAAAGAATTTATTAGTTGAGGCATTTTCTTTTTGTGAATTAGCGGTGGCAAGAAATGCATTAGAGCGTTCCCATTTGTAAGAAGTCTTTAGTTCCGTGGAAAATAACGGACCATTAAACAGGAAGGTTGTAAAGAAAAGAAGAATGGAAAATTTATTCATATGTTCGTGATACGAGTTGAAAATTTATCACGCAATTTACAAACTTTCAAAAACTATAAAAAAGAAAATCCCTGAAGTCTAAGCCACAGGGATCCGGAATTAATATCTTTTAATTCTTAAAAATCAAAATAGCAGAAAGAGTTTACGCTAAGCTGTTAACGTACTTAGTTAACTTAGACTTGTTGTTAGCTGCTTTGTTCTTATGGATAATATTTCTTTTCGCTAATTTATCCAACATAGAAGTTACCTCAGGTAATAATTCACGTGCTTCTTCCGCAGAAGTAGTTAAACGCAATTTTTTAATCGCATTACGTGTAGTTTTTGCCTGGTAACGGTTTCTTAAGCGTCTAGCAGCATTTTGTCTAACTCTCTTTATTGCAGATTTATGATTTGCCATTCTATTTTATACTCTTAAAATTTATTATTCAATTTCTTATTAAAGTCCCCTACTCTCTATTGGGTCTGCAAAAATAAGATCTATTTTCGACAATACAAAATCTTTAGCTTTAAATATTACATTTTTCCCCTTTCAAATCCAAGCGTCAACCTAATTATCCAATTCAAAGATAATATTCCGAACGATTCTTATCTTTGTACATGCAAAAACTATCGTTAGACCAACTCGAAAGAGTAGATATTGAAACTTATAAGAAACAAGATAAGTTTCCTATAAAGATCATTTTGGATAATGTACGCAGTATGCACAATGTGGGCTCCACGTTTAGAACGGCAGACTGCCTTGCAGTGGAGAGCGTTGTACTGTGTGGCATAACAGCAACCCCACCTCACCGAGAAATAGAAAAGACCGCATTAGGGGCCACTGCCGCCGTAGAGTGGGATTATCAAAAAGACGCCATAGAATATGTTAAAAAGATAAAAGAAGAGGGATATAAAATAATAGCAGTAGAACAAATCAAAGAGTCTACCCAGCTAAACGATTTTAAACCTGAACCAGACACCAAATATGCCTTAATATTTGGCAATGAAGTTCATGGTGTTCAGCAGGAAATTGTAGACATGGCTGATCTAGGTCTAGAGATTCCTCAATTTGGCACAAAACATTCCTTCAATATCACTGTAAGTATCGGTATTGTAGTTTGGGATTTAGTCAGTAAAATCCATTTTACCAGTTAATTAGGAAATACACAGGTTTAAATTTTTAGAAGTCATTACAAAAGAGTACTTTTGCTTTGGCTAAATATTATATATATATAGAATACAATGAGCGTATTAGTTAATAAAAATTCAAAAGTTATCGTTCAAGGTTTTACTGGAACAGAAGGAACCTATCATGCTTCTCAAATGATTGAGTATGGAACGCAAGTAGTTGGAGGTGTTACACCTGGTAAAGGTGGTCAAACACACTTAGATCGCCCGGTATTCAACACTGTAAAAAATGCAGTAGAAGAAACTGGTGCGAACGTATCTATCATATTTGTTCCCCCTGCATTTGCTGCAGATGCTATCATGGAAGCTGCAGAAGCTGGCATTGAAGTTATCGTTTGTATAACTGAAGGGATTCCAACAAAAGATATGGTTAAAGTAAAATCATACCTTAGCGATAAAAAATCAAGATTAATAGGTCCAAACTGCCCTGGTGTAATCACAGCTGATGAGGCGAAAATTGGTATTATGCCTGGATTTATCTTTAAAAAAGGTAATATAGGTATAGTTTCAAAATCAGGAACTTTAACATATGAAGCAGTTGATCAAACTGTAAAAGCTGGTTTAGGAATCACTACAGCAATAGGAATTGGTGGTGACCCAATCATAGGTACAACAACCAAAGAGGCTGTAGAACTCCTTATGAATGACCCTGAGACAAAAGGAATCATCATGATTGGAGAGATAGGTGGTGGAATGGAAGCTGAAGCAGCTAGATGGATAAAAGAAAACGGCACTAAACCCGTAGTTGGCTTTATTGCTGGTCAAACAGCGCCTCCGGGAAGACGTATGGGTCACGCTGGAGCTATCGTTGGTGGAGCAGAAGATACTGCAGAAGCTAAAATGAAAATTATGCGTGAGTGCGGCATCCGTGTTGTAGAATCACCAGCAGAAATTGGTAAAGCTATGGCTGAAGAAATTGCAAAGGCTTAAGGTTTATCTTAACAAATTATATAAAAAAGGAGCTGTCTCATACAAGCTCCTTTTTTATTTTAAGCCAGCTCGTAAACTCATTTCAATAAAAAATAGCATACGTACAACACAATTTACGATAGCAAAAAAATGGAAAGTCTTTGCACTCCTTCCGCCTCTACCTTAAAGAATCAATACACAGCTTAACCAAAAAAACCATTCTAAAACGTATACGACCCCAAAGGATAGATACAATTTAGAACGGTTATTTTTTATAAACAAGTAAAGTGCTTACCAGTGCTTAGAGCACCCGTTTGCTTTTTATCTCTAATAAAATTAAAACTTCAAACTCAAAATCTTATTATTTATCGTCAGCAGAAGGACCATAAAGACCAGGAACAGGAATATCGAGTAACCTTAAATACACCGTTAATTGCCCACGATGATGAATTAAGTGATTCAATATCATAGAGCGCATAGCCATATATTTCGATGAATCAAGAATAACATAATCTCCCATCGTTAACGTCCACGCGCGATTCCAGTCTTCAGCCGTGAACCTTTCCAGTAAATTATTGGCTTGTTCACTGAATTGATCCAGTGTACTTAATAGATCTTGTTTTGAATTCGGCTCATAGGGTTTGTAGTTATTCAAATCAAATTTATCAACCGATAATCCTTGTGCAATCCAACCGTGTAGCTCTACTATATGTCCACAAAGTCTAGCTAGGCTCATAGACTTTTCATGGGGCTTGAAATTAAGATGCTTATCTTCGATTGCATCAATGATTTTTCTAGTGCTAGCAGTTTCTTGTTTGACCTCTGCCAAAAGAATTTGTTTTATATCCATTTTTATCAATTTAAACTATGAATATAAGAAAAAGAAAACAAAACGAAGTAGTAGAAAGGTAAATTTGGTTGGGAATGAGTTTGCTATTTCACAAAGTATTATATACGAGAAAAGGGTTCCAGAACTGTTTCTGAAACCCTTTTTAATAAGGTTGGGCACCGACCTACTCTCACACCTGTTACGGCAATACCATCGGCTCTGGTGGGCTTAACTTCTCTGTTCGGAATGGGAAGAGGTGAATACCACCGAAATAGGTACCCTAATATCGTAAAGAACTAATTGACATAATAACGGGAAAACATACTTAAAAATCTTAAAACAACACACAGTTAGAAGAAGTTCGGGCGATTAGTACTGCTCGGCTTTGATGTTACCATCTTTACACCTACAGCCTATCAACGTAGTCGTCTACTACAACCCTATAAGGAAGTCTAATCTTGCGGCAGGTTTCGCGCTTAGATGCTTTCAGCGCTTATCCTAACCAGACTTAGCTACCCAGCTGTACACCTGGCGGCATAACTGGTACACCAGAGGTCTGTCCATCCCGGTCCTCTCGTACTAAGGACAGGCCCGCGCAAACTTCCAACGCCCACAACAGATAGGGACCGAACTGTCTCGCGACGTTCTGAACCCAGCTCGCGTGCCACTTTAATGGGCGAACAGCCCAA
>DXEZ01000073.1 GCA_019114715.1 Candidatus Sphingobacterium stercoripullorum
CTATTAAAAAGAAGCCTGCAGTGATTGAAACGCCTGAAGGGGATTTTATTGGGATTAGACATATGGTATACTTGTCTCTGTCTTATGATCACCGTGTAATAGACGGTGCTTTAGGAGGAATGTTTTTAAAACGGGTAGGTGAGTATTTGGAAAACTGGAATACTGCGCGGTAAATTTGATGTTTTGAGGGTGGGTGATTTTTGATCAGGAGTTTAAACAGCGATAAGAAACTGCGCGATTAAATTCTTCTTTAAACCATTGCCACTACAATACTCACTAAGAAAATAATATGCAAAATGTACGAGCCGGAAGGAGCTGAAAAGTGTTTCTTCCGGTATATTATTTTAAAAAGCGGGCTAATTCACGTTTATTGTCACGCTCTTTTATCGCCTCACGCTTATCGTATAGTTTTTTACCTTGAGCCAGTGCGATTTCAATTTTCGCAAATCCACGGTTATTAATGAATATACGTAAAGGGATAATGGTGAAGCCTCGTTCTTGAAGTTTAGTTTCTAACTTTTTTATTTCTCTTTTATGAAGTAAGAGCTTTCTGTTTCGTTTGGCTTCGTGATTATAGAACGATCCATGAGAGTACTCAGCGATATGCATGTTTCGGATATAAAGCTCTCCATCAATGAATGAACAAAAACTATCGTTGATATTAGCCTTTCCTTGACGAATAGATTTTATTTCGGTTCCCAATAGACGTACACCTGCTTCAAACCGTTCTAATAAATGGTATTCAAAGCTGGCTCTGCGATTTTTTATATTGATTTTAGATGAAATAGTCATATGTTGTTTTCAAGCTTGAAAGATAGCATTTTTGCTAGATGCAAACTTACAATATTAAATATAAAATTTATAGCAGATAATACTAAGCAAAACAAATATTATATTAATTGAATTAAATTTATGATATTTATATGTCAAATATAGGTAACCTTAATTTAAAGATTTTGTAAGTTTGCACGGTTTGAGTGAATTGTGTTAAGTTACGTCGGCAAAGCAAAAGCAATTAAAATCGCTAAGATGGCTTGGTTTTTGTATTTTTGTAATTTGACGTTTATGGTAGAAAGTTCAAGAATTGAGCTTTAATATAATTTTAAAATAATATACCTATCGCATGAGCAAGGTGAAATTGAATCAAAGAACTGCAGCGTTCATTTCTAGTCAGCTAGATGTAATTAAAGATAATGATCTTTATGCATTTTTCAGGCCGATTCAATCGAAACAAGATACGGAAGTTTTGATTGAGGGAAAGCGTGTTTTAATGTTTGGTTCAAACTCTTATTTGGGTTTGACTACTGATCCGCGTATAATAGAAGCTTCTAGGGAGGCTTTGTTAAAATATGGTACAGGCTGTGCGGGCTCAAGATTTTTAAATGGAACTTTAGATATTCACCTGCAATTAGAAGAAGAATTAGCTGATTTCGTAGGTAAGGAGGATGCGATTTTATTTTCAACTGGATTTCAAGCGAATCTAGGTCCGCTCTCTTGCTTAACTGGACGTAACGATTATATTCTTTTAGACGAGAGGAATCACGCTTCTTTAATAGATGGAAGTAGATTGTCTTTCTCCAAAGTAATCAAGTACGCACATAATGACATGCAGGATTTACGCAGTAAGTTGATGAGACTACCAGAGGATAGTCTTAAGTTAATTGCTACGGACGGAATCTTCAGTATGGAGGGTGATATTGTAAAGTTACCTGAGTTAGTTGAGGTTGCCAATGATTTTGATGCAGTTGTTATGTGTGATGACGCACATAGCCTAGGAGTGATAGGAGAAAGAGGGGCAGGAACAGCATCTCACTTTAACCTAACGGATCAAGTAGATATTATAATGGGAACATTTAGTAAGTCTCTAGCATCCTTGGGTGGTTTTATTGCAGCTGATGCACAAACGATTGAATATTTAAAACATACCGCCAGGTCACTCATGTTTAGTGCTAGTATGACTCCTGCATCTGTAGCAGCGACTTTAAAGGCGCTAGAGATCATGCGGACTGAGCCTGAGCATATTGAAAAATTATGGGAGAATACACATTACGCTAAGCAGTTGCTGTTGAGCCATGGGTTTGACCTAGGGGATACAGAGAGTCCAATTCTTCCAGTGTTTTTAAGAAACAACGACAAGACTTATTTGGTCACCAAACTATTGCAAGAGGAAGGGGTTTTTGTGAATCCTGTTGTTTCTCCAGCTGTTCCACCACAGGAATCTCTTATTAGATTCTCTTTGATGAGCACCCATACTTTCGATCAAATCGAAGAGGCTATCACAAAAATGGCTGCTGTATTTAAAAAAGTTGAGGTTGAATCTTTCGTAAATCATTAATGTATGATTGAAATTGTAGCCGTAAATAGTTCTAAACTCCAAAAAGAATTTATTGATTTTCCGCATGGTTTATTTAAGAACGATCCAAATTATGTTCCTGAACTGTTCTTAGAGCAGAAGGAACTGCTTAACCCGAAAAAAAACCCGTTTTTTAAGCATGCAGCGGTCCAGTTGTTTTTAGCTAAAGAAAATGGACGAACGGTTGGAAGAGTAGCGGCTATATGGAATGAAAATAATAACAAATTTAACCATGTAAATGAAGGAGCATTTGGTTTTTTTGATTGCATTAACAATCAAAAGGCTTGTAATAGCTTACTTGATAGCGCTTCAAATTGGGTTAAAGAGAAAGGCGCCGATACTTTAGTCGGACCAATTAATCTTTCTACCAATAATTCATGTGGTTTGTTGATCCAGGGGTTTGATTCACCTCCTTTCGTTATGATGCCCTACAACCCTCCGTATTATATGGACTTGTTAAGTGCGTATGGTCTAGATAAAAAGGTCGACTTAAGAGCTTACTCCGTAGAAAAAGAAAAAGTTAATACGAGGTCTGTCTCTCTACTTGAAAGATTAGAAGAGAGACTTTCTAGATCTGGAATTTTCTTGAGAGAACTAGATGTCAAGAATTTTGAAACAGATGCAAAACGTATTAAAGAAGTTTATAATAAAGCATGGGATAAAAACTTAGGTTTTGTACCCATGACCGATGAAGAATTTGATTTTACAGCCAAATCACTTAAACAAATCCTGGATACTAAATATGCTATTATCGCAGAAAAAGAAGGGGAAATTATAGCTTTCGCTCTGGGTATTCCAAATATAAATGAAGTTTTAATAAAAATTAACCGAGGACGCCTGTTCCCGTTTGGAATATTCAAGTTGTTATTTGGTCTAAAAAAGGTCAATAGCGTCAGAGTATTGATGTTGGGAGTTCTTGAGAAATATAGAAAGCTGGGAATTGAAGCTTGTTTATATGGTAGAATTATTTCAAATGCATTAAACTCTAATATAGAGCAATCCGAATGTTCTTGGATGCTAGAAGATAATTTTCTAATGAATAATGCCATTGAAAAAGTAAATGGTGAATTGTATAAACAATACCGGTTATATCAGAAGTCTCTATGAACCCTGAAAAAGTTCTTATAACTGGTGCTAGCGGTTTTGTAGGTTGGCATTTAATTAAGCGGGCTAAAGAAAGAGGCTGGCAAATTCATGCAGCAGTTAGGCCCAGTAGTAAGACGGATGCAATAAAGCCTTATGTCGATAGGTTTATTTACTTAAACTACGAAGACTCATTTCAGCTAGAAGAAGTCATCAAGGAGAATGCTTACACCTTAATCATTCATGCTGCGGCAATGACAAGAGCCAAAACTCTAGATGAATTAATTAAGGTTAACTCGGATTATACTATCAATCTTTTAAGGGCTGCTACAACAAGCCCTGCGCTAAAAAGGTTCGTTTATATCAGTAGTCTTGCAGCAGTTGGTCCAGTTTCTTATGAAGGTCGGGCAATTACTGAGGATAATCCTCAGCGCCCATTAACTATTTACGGAGAGAGTAAGAAACATTCTGAGGAGAGAATCTTTCAGGAGTTTATTGGGCAAAATATCACCATCTTGCGACCCACAGCAGTTTTTGGGCCTAAAGAAAAAGATTTATTTATTCTATTTGATACCTTCAATAAAGGTTTAGATCCTTATATTGGTAGGAAGCCACAAAAATTGTCCTTTATTTATGTGGACGATTTAGTGCAAGCCATCTTAAAAGCAGGTGAGGATAGGAGACAGGGAACCTTTAGCTACAATTTAAGTGATGGCAAGGTTTATAGCCGTTATGATATGGCTGATAATTATAAAAGGGTTTTCCATAAACGATTGTTTCGTTTCCACGTGCCCTATTTTTTAGTTCAATGGGTTGCAGCTATTTTTCAGTTTGCGTATAAGAATTCTAAACATATGCCGGTTATCTATCCAGAGAGGTTAAAAGAGTTAACAGCAGAAAACTGGAGCTGCGATATAAGTTTAGCTAAGGAAGAGATTGGATATAATCCAAATTATAATTTAGATAGTGCTATAAAAGTTACCGTTGATTGGTATAAAAATGAAGGGTGGCTAAAATAAGGACAATGAAACAAGAAAGTAAAGGTAAAATAAATAAAAAGCTATTTGCTGATCGTAAGCGAACAAACATTTTAAGTAACCCAGAACAAAGGCTAATTACATATTTAGTACCGAAGATTCCAAATTGGCTGTCTTCCGATGGTTTAACCCTTATAGGGTTGATAGGGTCTTTGTTGATTACTGCAAGTTTTTTATTAGCAAAATACGTCCATGTAAGCTTTCTGTTATTTGGTATCGTTTCATTTTTTATCCAATGGTTTGGAGACTCCTTAGATGGAAGGATAGCATTCTATAGGAATAAATCTCGAAAATGGTATGGCTTTGCGTTAGACATAGTAGTAGATTGGATTAGTACAGTTTTCATTGGGCTAGGATATGTTTTTTATACAGAAGGAATTTTTGAGCTTTCTGGTTTTGTTTTAGTTGCACTTTATGGCTGGGCCATGATTGTTTCTCAATTGCGTTATAAAATAACAGGAGAGTACCATATAGATTCAGGGCCAGTTGGACCTACAGAAATTCGAGTCATTATTTCTACTATGTTGTTAATGGAGGTGTTGTTTCCTGGAGTTTTAGACTATTTGGTCTTTGCTTTGTGTTTGGTGTTATTGGTCAATAATCTTCTGGATACTTTAAAACTACTTAAGCAAGGGGATGAAAGAGATCATAAGGAAAAAGCCGCGAAGCAAAAGAATGTCAATACTTATTAATAAATCGATGAGTTAGACTCCTGGATTCCTAGTATGAAATCTAAAAAGTCATTTCTTACTTTTTTTAAAGCTCAAGCTTCTGCATTTATAGGCGGGCTAAGCGATTATGCTATTATGTTATTCTGTACCGAGGTACTAGGAATACATTATACTTTGTCTATAGTTATAAGCGGAACTCTAGGAGCTGTAGTAAACTTTTCAATTAATAAATACTGGACTTTTAAATCTCCATCACCAATAGGAGGACAGTTAGTCCGTTTTGTCGTTGTAGTATTAGGGAGTATAGCATTAAAATCCTCTGGTACCTATCTAGTTACAGAATTTGTAGAAATTGATTACAAAATTTCTAGGATTATTGTGGAGCTTGTTGTATCTTTGCTTTTCAATTATCCACTACAACGGTATTGGGTTTTTAAAAAATAGTTCATTGGTTTAAATAAGGCAGGTTTGAGTTTCGAAACTTTTTTCATAAAAGGTTTGTTTAATTAAAAACTGTTTTATACCTTTGCAGTCCCTTCAGACGGAAGTGGTTTTAAAAAAGTGTTGACATTTTGTTGTTTTTCGGTTGTTTGGTTTAGTTGCGGCAGGTTAGAAAAAGAAAAACAAAAAAAGATTTGGAAATATAAAATATCTTTTTTACCTTTGCAGTCCCTTCAGGCGGAAG
>DXEZ01000074.1 GCA_019114715.1 Candidatus Sphingobacterium stercoripullorum
GTGGGCTGTAAAACCGGAAAATAGAAACCCAGACTACTTGACTCTATACGCAATAAGACTTAGTGGAAAAGAAGGTGCTGTACTAACCGGTGAGGTTATTACAAATGCTAGAGATGATTTTGACCCTCAAACAAACTCTCCAATGGTATCCATGGATATGAATACCCAAGGAGCACGTGAGTGGAGAAGAATCACCGCACAAGCAGCCCCAAACAACGAAGCTATCGCTATAGTATTAGACCAAGTGGTTTATTCAGCTCCACATGTAAACGATGAGATTGCCAACGGTAGCTCTTCTATAACTGGTAACTTCACCATTGATGACACAAAAGATTTAGCGAACATACTAAAGGCTGGCCGCTTACCAGCAACTGCAAAAATTGTTGAAGAAGCTATTGTTGGTCCATCATTAGGGCAAGCAGCAGTAGACGCTGGAGTTACTTCTGCAGTTGTAGGACTCGTTCTAGTTCTAATATTCATGGTAGCCTACTACAACAGAGCAGGAATTGCAGCTAACGTAGCAGTTTTCTTCAACGTATTTTTCATAATGGGTATATTAGCCTCGCTAAATGCCGTGTTAACATTACCAGGTATCGCCGGTATTGTTCTAACCATTGGTACTGCTGTGGATGCGAACGTACTTATTTATGAAAGGATTCGAGAAGAGCAGGACAAAGGTAAATCCATACGTCAAGCTATAGCAGATGGTTACAAACACGCCATGCCGTCTATTCTTGACTCCCAAATTACGACTTTCCTAGTGGGTGTTGTATTATTCATTTTTGGTAGTGGACCAATCTTAGGTTTTGCGACAACCTTAATTATAGGTATTGCCACCTCCCTATTCACCTCAATATTCATTTCTAGATTGATTTTTGAAGGCATGCTAAAAAGGGATATGTACATCTCTGTTTCTTTCCCGTGGTCTGCAAATACGTTAAAGAATGCGAACTATGCATTCATCAAAAACAGAAAGAAATTCTTCACAGCATCAATTGCAGTACTAGCGATATGTATTGGCTCTATCTTCCTAAAAGGATTCACCTTAGGTGTAGACTTTCAAGGAGGAAGATCATATACCGTAGTATATGACTCTCCAGTAAGTGTAGAGGAAGTTCGTACCGCCTTAGATGAAAGCTTTGGTACTACAACAGAAGTTAAAACATTTGGTGCTAGCAACCAGATTAGAGTAACTACTGGTCTATTAGCCCAGGAAACTAGTGATGAGGCTGATGATGAAGTTCTAGCTAAGCTAAATGAGGGTTTAACCCAAATCAATGCCGATTACACGATTGCATCCTCACAAAAAGTAGGACCATCTATTGCTACAGATATTAAAAACAGAGCGTTTTTAGCTTCTATATTTGCCATTATTATCATGACCGTCTATATTTTAGTTAGGTTTAGAAAATGGCAATTTGCTTTGGGAGCAACGATATCTACAATACACGATGCGATTATCATTTTAGGATTGTTCTCACTATTAGATGGAGTACTTCCGTTCTCATTTGATATTGACCAGCATTTTGTTGCGGCTATTCTTACCATCATCGCCTACTCAGTAAACGATACTGTAGTTGTGTTCGACCGGGTAAGAGAATACCTCAGAAGACCTGGAGCACAAAACAAAAACTTAGGTGAAATTATTAATGATGCAATCAACTCAACTTTGAGTCGTACCATAATAACGTCACTAACCATCGTGTTTGTTTTAGTAGTTCTAGTGATTTTCGGTGGAGAAACAATTCGTGGTTTTTCATTTGCCATACTAGTAGGTATCATCGTAGGTACGTATTCATCAATATGTATCAGCGCACCTTCAGTATTTGATTTAAGCAAGGGTAAAAACTGGTTACAACAAGAAACTCCTAAAAATGTTAAATCCAATGCTAAAGGTAAATTAGCTACGAAATAGTATAGGTT
The DNA here is from genome assembly GCA_019114715.1 of Candidatus Sphingobacterium stercoripullorum. Taxonomy (GTDB): domain Bacteria; phylum Bacteroidota; class Bacteroidia; order Sphingobacteriales; family Sphingobacteriaceae; genus Sphingobacterium; species Sphingobacterium stercoripullorum. Next base: position 1,924 of record DXEZ01000074.1, read on the forward strand.
TTAACATCTTTTTACATCAAAATAGCTCTTAAAATATATTTAAGAGCTATTTTTGTTCCTGCATATACACAAAAACATGAAACACAAAAATTTAATTTTCAGTTCTTTGTTTTCAGTCGTAGTTTTATTCGGCTGTCAAAATCAAGGAAGCAATCAAGGAGATAGAGCGACGGATTTACATGCAAGCGGATCTACACAAGCTGGCACCATGGAAAATCACGCTGCCACTCCCCCATCCCAACCCCAACAAGCTGCACCAGAGATACTGAGTGACCCCATTGAAAGAATCCCAAGCTTTACATTTTATCGGGTAAGATCTGGTTTCCCATTTACCAATGAAGATATTAAAGCAGGTAGCAATACGGTCTTTGTATTATTTGATCCAAGTTGTGGCCATTGTCAGCAAGAAGCTAAAGGGCTATCGGATAATTACGACAAAGTAAAGGACGTTAACATTTACTTTATCTCCATGAATGACCCAGCTTTAATGGATAGTTTCTTAAAAACTTTCGCACCGGCACTCGAGGATAAAGACCACGTTGAAGTTTTATACGACAAAAACCAAGAGTTTGTAAGAAAGTTCCATATTCCCGATCAATTCCCTGCGAACTACATTTACAATGAAGAGATGCAGCTTCTAGAACACTGGGATGGAGCTAAGGGTATAAATGATATAATTGCAGCTTACACACGTAAATAAAAAAGTTCATGAATATTGCCATTAATGGATTCGGAAGAATAGGTCGTAACACTTTAAGAGTACTTCTAGAAAGAGAGTGTACAAACATTCAAGTTATTGCTATCAATGATTTAGGGGATATTAAAACCTTGTCCCATTTATTAAAATACGACTCAGTACATGGCCCTAATCAAGCTGAGATACACGTTAATGGCAACGAGCTTATTGTAAATGGGCATGCGATCCAAGTTTTTAATGAAGCCGACCCGAAAAATTTACCCTGGGGAGATTTAGGAATTGATCTAGTTGTTGAGTCTACCGGTAAATTCTTAACTCAACAAAAGGCTGAGCAGCACATTCAAGCAGGTGCACGGCAAGTGCTACTCTCTGCACCCGCTATTGATAAAGAAATACCCACGCTAGTCCTTGGCATCAACGACCAAGATTTCAACTGGGAAGAACCTATCTTTTCAAACGCCTCATGTACCACCAACAACGTAGCACCACTCGTTAAGGTATTAGATGAAACCTGGGGCATACAAGATGGATATATCACAACTGTACATTCCATGACTGGAGATCAAAACTTGCATGATGCTCCGCATAGGGATCTTCGCAGAGCTCGAGCAGCCTCTGCATCGATTATCCCTACTACTACCGGTGCAGCAAAAGCAATAACTCGGGTTTTTCACCACTTAGATGGAAAATTAGGAGGTGCAGGCATCCGGGTACCCGTTTTAAATGGATCCTTAACAGACTTCACCTGTACCTTGGCTAAAAAACCAACTGTCCAAGAAATCAACGCTGCATTTAGAGCAGCTTCTCAAACTTCACTAAAAGGGGTACTGTATTATACGGAAGACCCGATTGTATCAGTAGACATCATAAACAACCCTTATTCCTGTGTTTTTGATTCACAACTAACATCTATTGTTGGAGAGTTGGTCAAAGTTGTAGGCTGGTACGATAACGAATACGGCTATTCAAACCGTCTAGTAGATATCCTTAAAAAATTAGAGACGCTTAAAAGGTAACCTCTGGAATCTCCCCTTTGGGTTCTAAATAAATCAGCATCTTTTTTAGGGTATAGTTTTGATGGATCTTATAGTAAAAGTATCCCCCTAAAAAGTACATCAAAACATCAATAGGATCTGCCGTATTGTAATTTGTGATTTTAGGAGCAATGATTTCAAAAACTATGGATGTCAATAAACAAGCAAGGGCTATGGGTTTAAAGCTATATCGAAAGGAAACCTTGAAACCCAGTAAAAAATGGCCCACACACAAGGTAAAATGCGTTACTAACGCGACAAACACCAAGTCAGTTAGCCAATCGTTAAGATAGCGTATGGTAATATCCTGATCTCTTAAAAAGCGAATGAGCAACCAAGAAGTAGCGTAAGATAAAAAATACCTGTCAAAAAACAGTTTAAGCAAGATTGAAATGTTACAAAACTTTAAGGTAATCACGCCAAGTATTTAATGTGCAAAGGATAAAGCTATTACAATAGCCAAGCTAATGCAACTCATTAGCAATAAAAACATAAACCAGCCGATTTTACGAACTCTCCGCTGTGCACGGGTTTCGTTTGGATTATATGGAAATAAAGTATCTTTTATTTCCTGTAAATTCCTTTTAAAAAAATTATTGTTTTTTTTACTTTTCATGGAATTTAGTCCCCTATTTTCCCGCAAATATAACAAATAATACTTCTTCCGATAAGACTACTTAATTTATTGTGAGAAACCGAAATGCGCTGTATTCCTTTGATAAATTTTAAATGTTTTCTATTTTTACGCCATGTCAAAAACTTCCTTTAGTAGCAAAATAGCTTCTTTTTTTAATTCAGGCACTGCAAGTGGCGTAATATTGCTTTTCTTTGTAGTGATTTCCATGGCACTAGCGAATTCACCATTAAGTGCATCATTAGAACAATTTTTAAACAAAGAATGGGGTTGGGAAAGCGATACAATATTCCTTCGTTATTCTTTTGTGACTTGGGTAAATGATGGGCTAATGACCATATTCTTTTTACTGGTTGGACTAGAAATTAAAAGGGAAATGGTGAAAGGAGAACTTTCATCCCCTAAGAAAGCCGCTTTGCCGATTTTAGCCGCTATAGGAGGAGTTCTGTTCCCGGCTGGAATATACGCCATTATCAACCACGGAACTGAAACCGCTATCGGCTGGGGTATCCCCATGGCCACAGATATAGCTTTTGCCATTGCAATAGTAACGATGCTTGGCAAAAAAGTTCCCTTATCTTTAAAGGTCTTTCTTTCAGCCCTTGCTATTGTGGATGACCTAATGGCAATTATTGTAATTGCTGTATTCTATTCAACCCAGTTAGAATTTACTTACCTATTAACAGCCTTTGCTATTTTTGGCTTATTGTTATTAATGAATAAGCTAGGGGTAAGAAAACTGTATTTATACTTAATACCTGGCGTTCTTATTTGGTATTTCATTCACCTTTCAGGAATCCACGCTACTATTGCGGGAGTTTTAATTGCTATAGCCATACCCATTAAAAAGAACAGTAAAGGGTACTCTCCGCTAGAAGGATTAGAACATAGCCTGGCCCTTCCAGTAGGCTTTATTATCATGCCCATATTTGCTTTCTGTAATACAAATATTCACATTGAAGCTGAAATGATTGAAGGCCTATTCACTCCATTAGGGTTTGGAATTGTTATTGGATTATTAATAGGTAAACCTATCGGTATTTCTCTACTCTCTTATATTGGAGTAAAAACGGGATTATGTAGCATGCCTGATAGAGCTTCCTGGAAACAAGTAATTGGCGTAGGGATGCTCGCAGGTATAGGGTTCACCATGTCTATATTTATTGCAGTTTTATCTTTCTCAGGAAATGAGCTGTTGCTCCCTGAAGCGAAATTATCTATTTTAATAGCTTCATTACTTTCTGGTATACTGGGTTCAATATTATTGACTACCTTACATAAAAGCAAGATGAAAGCTGTTTAAGCGATAAACTAAAGAATCATGAAACACATTATAATACCCGTTGATTTTTCTGCCAATGCTTTACTAGCATCTCAAATAGGGCATCAGATAGCAAAGCAAGTAAATGGAAAAATCACCATTTTACATGCTTATCAACCCTTCCAATCAAACTTCCAATCTGCAGGGGCAAACCTTAAAGATTCAATAAGAAGTGAGGAAGAAGCAAAAGATGAGTTAGCAAGTTTTTCAGAAAAGTTCAATTCTGTCATCGAAAATGACGGCACCCTAGAAGTGGAATTTTTAGCCGAAAGGGGCTTAATTCAAGATGCTCTAGAAGTCTTGCATAAAAAGGATCCAATTGACCTTGTAATTATGGGAACAACTGGAGCTAGTGGAATCAAGTTTCATTTAGGCTCAAACACCTATGAGATAGCACGTAAAACGAGCTTTCCTTTATTAATTGTTCCTCCTAGTACGCAAGTAATAGTCCCTAAAAACATAGGTTATTTTACTGATTTTCAACTAGGTGATCTCAAGGTTCTTCACTCCCTTAGCAGCTTGTTTGAAGAAAGCACTATTCACTACCAATTAATCCATATAATTAAAAACAAAGTGAACTTAGAAGGTGCTACTGAGAAGCTACAAGCTTTGCGGACAGAACTGCAGCACAACCTAACGGAAATTAATTTGCAGGAGCAAGTTTTTATAGGAGAAGAAAACATTGACACAATAAATTCTATTATAGATCAGACTGGTACAGACTTAATTGCGCTTTGTCTAGTTAAAAAATCTTTCTGGGCGAAGTTCAGAGAAAAAAGCTTAGCAAAAGAAATTATATTAAAGGCTGGAAAGCCCATCTTTGTCTACAATTAAGGGCATTGAGGCGGCTCCATTTAATTTATAGAGTTTAAAAATTTTCGCTTAAATTACTATCAGGTGTATGCACAATTTTAGATGCGTATGCCTGTTTTTTTTGAATTACGCCAATAATTTGAAGGTTAATACAGGCAACCACAAACTTCAGAATATTTGGTAATCACCCCACATTAAAATATTGATGATAAAGATAACCCTACTTACTAGTTTAACGAAGTATAGTAATGGTTTGGTAGTAGATAATTAAAAAGGATCCAATCCCTCCTTTCTTGGCTAATCAAATTAGCCAAGACCTCGTTAAATATCTTAAGTTCTTTCCAGCTGCCAATTGTATTGGTTGGGTGGATTATCAAATACACCTTGTATTAAGCGCTAGTCGCATCCCTATTAAGCTTGGAGTTTTTATAACCATACATAAAATATATAGTCAACCCGGCGATAAGCCAAAGTAGAAATATAAACCAATTACTAGTTCCTAACTCACTCATTAGATAAAGGTTAATCAATATTCCAGCTACCGGTAAAAGAGAGAAATTCATGCGGTAAGTAATGATACTCATAACTAGCCATACTAACCAGAAAAACACATCTAAAATCCCATGTAAGAAAATATCCACTGTAGTTTTACCATGCCACTGCTTCCAAAAGCCTGCATCCAAATAGATCATTAGGAAAAGTCCAACTAAAAAACCTAAACCTACAATATACTTGCCATTGACATATGGAACGCGAAAACGAGACTTTTTAGAAATCCCAGAGTAATCCATATAAAGAACCCCTCCGCAAACTAGAATAAATGCGAAAAAAGTACCAACACTGGTTAAATCGACAAAAAAGTCCATCTTAAAAAACAAAGCAGGTACTGCTACTACAATTCCCGTAATTATTGTAGCAAAAGAAGGTGTCTTAAACCTAGGGTGAATCTTTGCAAATCGTTTCCATAGCAAGCCATCGCGACTCATCGTCATCCATATACGCGGTTGAGCCAACTGAAACACTAGCAATGCACTCGTGATGGCAACTACTGAGGTCACAGAAACAATTCCAGCCATATAATCAAAGCCCACATAAGAAAACACATAAGACAAAGGGTCTTTCACATTGAGTTCGGTATAATTCACCATTCCGGTCAATACAAGCGTTACTGCAACATATAAAATGGCGCAAATTAATAAACACGCAATCATCGCCCTAGGCATATCTCGTTGAGGATTTTTACACTCTTCTGCGGTAGTAGAAATCGAGTCAAAACCTATAAAGGCAAAGAATACTGCCGCAACTCCACTCAGCACTCCTTTTACTCCGTTTGGCGCAAATGGCACCCAGTTATCAGGCTTAACAAAAAATGCCCCACCGATGATCACTGCCAAGATAACTCCGACCTTAACAACAACCATAAAGTTACTCGCTTTTTGGGATTCCTTAATTCCCACATATACTAGTAAGGTAACAAGGACTGTAATGATACCCGCTGGGAGATCGAAAATAATGGGGATATCACCAATCCTAGGTGCCGTTTGATAGGCCTCAATTCCAATTTTCTCAATACCTTCTAATTGATCGGCGCCAAGAGAAAGCATCTTTTGATTGGCCTCTAGAGCATAAGCAGGTGCCATGGTCATCCATTTGGGAATAGTAACTCCAAAGCCTTCCATCATAGACACAAAATATTGGGACCAGGATATAGCAACCACCATATTAGACACCGCATATTCTAGAACTAAAGCCCAGCCTATAATCCATGCAAATAGTTCCCCAAAGGCAACATAAGCATAAGTATAGGCACTACCTGAAACCGGTACGGTACTGGCAAATTGCGCGTAAGACAAAGCAGTAAATACGCAGGCAAAAGCCACAAAAACAAAAAGTAAAGATACTGCCGGTCCGCCGTTGTAACTGGCTAGACCAATAGTACTAAATATACCTGCTCCAACAATCGCAGCAATTCCCAAACTAACTAAATCTCTAAATCCCAATATGCGTGCTAATCCACTTGGGTTTTGCTCCGAAGAGCGCATAATATCTTCAATACTTTTTTTGCGAAAAAGCCTACTTTTCATACAAATTAAATTAGATGGTATACATCGTCAGTGTTTTATCCCTTCTGAAACAACAGTAAAAACATCGTTGAAGGAATGATCGTGCTCATCATAATATGCCAGCAACTTTTCGGAAAGTGCCATCTTATCGTCATAATTATACTGAAAATTCCATACCCGCTTACAAATATTTAACAACGCTTCAGCTAAAAAGTCAATCTCTACATATTTAAGTAGATATTTGCTTTCAACAAAGGTATCATAAAATTCCATAAAAGAGTGGGGATTCTCATTACCAATAGTATCTAGAAACCACCGCAATGAAGGTTTATCAACTGCTGTTAAATGTTCATACAAACGATTTGGATTGATTAAATCTTCCTTTAGCAAATAGAAATCCAAAAGGAGCTCAATGCTGATATGCGCTAAGAACGACGGACGTATAGGCAGCCCAACCAACATGTCCTCTAAAACTTTACGGAGTTTATGCCGGTGCTCAAGAAAGAAATCTGAGCCGTGGAAAACACGATCAACATCTACATGCCTCATCCAGCCTATAAACAAATCGTTACTGGCGACTCTTTGCTTTAAAATAGCTTGGTGCTTTAGAGGTTGAAAGGCATAACTTTTCCCCACATGCTTTAATAAGTCTGGGAGCAAGCAACCTGTTACCCTTTCCGATGAGGTGCTATAGCGTTCAAAATAATAATGTGATAAAAAGTTCATTTTTCTTATTATGCTCCTATACTTGTTGAAAGATACGGCTTTAAATATTATCTTTGCAAGAATTTTAATAAAAATATCTTATCCTTAGTGCTATGAATTTTATAGAAGAATTGCGTTGGAGAGGAATGTTACAGGAGATAGTTCCTGGAACAGAGGAGTTACTAATGAAAGAAAAAATATCAGGTTATATTGGGTTCGACCCTACTGGAGATTCCCTCCATGTTGGTCACCTTACTCAAATAATGACATTGATACATTTCCAGAATGCAGGACATAAGCCTATTGCTTTAGTAGGTGGTGCCACAGGGATGATTGGAGACCCATCGTTCAAATCTGCAGAAAGGAATCTTTTAGATGAAGCAACTCTTCAACACAACGTAGAGAGCTTGAAAAAACAGCTTTCCAAATTTTTAAGTTTTGGTGAAGGAGAAACCGACGCCAAAATGGTTAACAACTACGATTGGTTGAAAGACTTCTCTTTTTTAGAGTTTATCCGTGACATTGGTAAAATGATTACCGTCAATTACATGATGTCCAAAGATTCTGTTAAAAAGAGATTAGAAGGTGAAAACGGTTTGTCTTTCACAGAGTTCACCTATCAACTCATTCAAGGATATGATTTTTATTATCTGTGGAAAAACCACAATTGTAAAATTCAAATGGGTGGTTCTGACCAATGGGGCAATATCGTAACTGGTGTTGACTTTATCAGGCGTCAGGAACAAGCATCGGCACATGCTCTTACCACCAAGTTGATTAAAAAAGCAGACGGACAGAAGTTTGGAAAAACCGAATCGGGAGCAGTTTGGCTAGATGCCAATAAAACATCTCCTTATGCATTCTACCAATTCTGGTTGAATGCAAGTGATGAAGATGCTAAAAACTGGATAAAAATATTCACGCTCAAAACAAAACAAGAGATTGAATCAATCATTCAGGAACACGATGAGGCACCGCATTTACGCACAGTCCAAAAAGCTCTAGCAAAAGACATCACCATTCGTACTCACTCGCAAGAAGACTATGAATTAGCGATAAAAGCTTCTGAATTTTTGTTTGGAAAGGGAGATTTAGCTTTCCTTCAACAATTATCAGAAAATCAAGTTGTTCAAATCTTTGAAGGTCTACCGCAATTCACAGTTTCTAGAGATACACTGAAAGCAGGGATTGCTATCCAAGACCTCCTAGCAGTAGAGACAGAGGTTTTCTCTTCGAAAAGTGAAGCCAGGAAAATGATTCAAGGTGGAGGGGTATCTATTAATCGAGAAAAGGTAAACGATACTGAGCTCATTCTAAATGAGGATCACCTCACAGCGGACAAATATATTGTTGCCCAACGTGGCAGAAAGAACTATTACTTAATTCAAGTAAAATAAAACAGTGAGTTCTTGAAGAAATGGGCGCTAAGAATAAAAAGTTCTAGCGCCCTTTTTTGTCTTAGGATTCAATACTTTTAGTGGTATTCAGATGTAAGCTTCGAATATCCCCCGAGGAAGGTAGCTCGAATACTTCCAAATAGAAATACTGGATAGCCGCGAGTAAATGGTCAAAAATATCTGCCATAACATCTTCGTATTTCACCCATCTCACATCGTTCACAAACATGTATAATTCAATCGGCAAGCCCTTCTCATCAGGCGCTAAATGCCTAACCATTAAAGACATTTCTTTACTGATAAAATCATTCTTGTTCACGTATTCAGATACATATTTTCTAAATAAACCAATATTCGTTAGGTGCCTCCCATTTACAGGAACACTTTTATTAACCTCTTGATTTATATTGTATTTTTGGATCTCTTCCCTCCTACATTTAATAAACTCGGTCAATAGCTCAATCTCAGACAAGGTATCAAGCTCTTTTTCAGTCAAATAACGAATAGAGGAGATCTTGATGTTGATCGCCCTTTTTATTCTCCTACCTCCCGCATTTTGCATTCCCCTCCAGTTTTTAAACGAATCAGTGATTAAAAAGTAGGTCGGTACAGTGGTAATGGTTTTATCGAAGTTCTGTATTTTCACTGTGTTTAAATTGATCTCTATAACATCCCCATCGGCACCATATTTCGGCATTTCTATCCAGTCTCCGATTCTTACCATATCGTTGGTGGAAACTTGAATACTGGCTACAAAACCCATGATGGTATCTTTAAACACTAACATTAACACCGCGGAAGCCGCACCGAGCGTTCCTAAGAAAGTCATCGTATCGTACCCTGTAACTAAGGTGAAAATAATGATACCGGCAATAAAATACATGATGATATTAACCACCTGTAAATAACTATCTAAGGGTTTATCTCTATAGGAGTCCTTGGTATTGAGGTAGTCCCTTATACTTCTAAATATTGCTCTAAAAAACAGAACCCAAATAATTACTAGAGCGACATCAATTGATTTCTTTAAAAATGTACTCGTTAACGTGTAATGGGTTAAAATAATAGGGCCAATATTCAATATCAATATCAAAGGAGCAACCCTAGAAAAATGCTTAAGAGTATTGTTCTTAAGTAAGATATCGTCAAAAACAGTAGGCGTTTTGGCTACAATCCTAGAAACTACCGCATTTAATATATAATGGGTAATTCCTTTAGTTATATAATATATTCCCAAGAGGATGCCTACCAAAATAAAAAACACAATAAAATACGCGAGCTTTTCATTTATCCCAGCATTATTCAGTAATTCTGTCAACCACTCGTATATTCCTCCCAATCTAAAAAAATTTACCACCTCTAAAATTTTCATAAACTAATACTAAAAATATATAATTTAATTTTTTTTCAATCGATGAACAAAAGCGTCCTAAATAATTAAAAAGGAGAAGGTTTTATTTGTTCCTCAATTGGTACCTTTGAGGTGCAACACA
>DXEZ01000075.1 GCA_019114715.1 Candidatus Sphingobacterium stercoripullorum
AACATGTTGACTAGGGCCTACGCAAACAGTGAGCAGCAAGTAAGTTTAAGTAAGGCTAAAAACCCAAGTGGTGTCATTGAAATTGAATTTTTCCCTGTAGAAAATGATCGCGCACGGCATAATCAGGTTAAAGATTATGCCGTGGATAGAGTGTGTGAGAAAATAATTACCTGGGTTAAAAATGGAACCTATCGCCCAGATCAGATCGGTATACTTATCCGGACCAACAAAGAAGCTACTGAAATAATCAATAAACTCAGCCAGCAAAAAGACCACCATAATTTAGATTTCAACATCTTATCTGCCGATTCGTTATTGATTTCATCCAACCTTGCTATAAGCCTTTTAATCGACACCTATAAGGCACTACTACATTCCAGCAAAGAATACTCTGTATACAAAGCCAATACTGTATTTAAGTACAGGGAAATCATGGGTAAAGAAATAAGTAGTGAACAATGGCTTTCTCTCTCCCACCTACCAGTAGAGAAGCTACATGATTTACTGCCCCAGCCCATTAGAAAAAACTGGAAGCATCTACAAAGCTTACCCTTGTTACAACTAACAGATAAGCTCATTGAATACTATGGCTTGGCTTATAAATCCACTGAGCATATCCCTTATCTACTGGCTTTCAAAGATCTAATCATCAAATTCAACTCCAGCGGGGAAAAAGGTTTAGGCGACTTTTTAGAATTCTGGGAGATCGATGGAAAGACTACTGCACTAGATCTTAATTCAACAAGCAACGCTATTGAGGTGACAACGATCCATAAAAGCAAGGGGCTGGATTACGATGTTGTGCTAATTCCTCATGGCTCATGGGGTTTAGGGGGACAGGTAAATCAAATATTCTGGGCTAATTCCGAGGGCACCAACTACGAAGGATTAGGTAAAGTTCCTTTGGGCCTTGTAAAAGAAGTGGGCCAGTCGTCTTTTTATAAAGCCTACTACCAGGAATTGGTATTCAACTATATGGACGCCTTAAACACGCTATATGTTGCCACAACTCGAGCGGTAAAACATTTATACATCGCCGGACCACAGTTCCAAATTATTAAAGATGTACCAAAAATAAAATCAGATGTAATCAGTGACATCCTCCTGCAAATATTTTTAAGTGACCATGAAAACTTTGATCTCGAAACCTATACTTATATCCAGGGCGAACTACCCAAAAAAAGCCCACAATTAGAATTAACAGATCAATTTCAAGATAGCAGACTGGTTTCTTTGGACACCTACTCTACTTCGAAAAAACTAGAGATAATTTTCGCAAGCGAAGAAAAACGAGAGTTAAGTCATATACTGAGCTTGCAAAAAGCCGCTAAGTATGGAGAGATAGCGCATGACATTTTAGCGAAAACTAAGAACAGCAAAGAATCAAAAAGATTCATTCAGAAATATATAGACCAAGGCTTAATTGAGCAAGAGGAAGAACAATCCATTAGTGAGGAGATAGACAATGTTTGGTCTAATCCTCAAATTAAAAAGTGGATGGCACAAGCAAAATCAATTAAAAACGAACAAAGCATTGTCCTGGCCGACGGTAAAACAATAAGGCCCGACAAAGTATTTATGTTAGAGGAGTTGGTAATAGTGCTGGACTTCAAGTTCACCGCCAAAGATGAGAAGCAACACCTTAAACAAGTAAGTAGTTATATACAAGCTTTAGAACTCTTGGGGTATAGCCAAGTTGAGGGATATATATTTTACACAAAAACTAATCAGATTAAAAAAGTATAAAAGTAGATGAATAAGCCATTTTTATATAAAGTAGTAACAGATATTCAGAAGAAGTTTGGTAAAGAATTAAGCGATATCGCCATTGTTTTTAATAATAAACGACCTATCACATATTTTAAAAAGTATTTATCTGATGTCTATAACCAAGCGCTATGGTCTCCTGAATTCTATACTATTAGTGAGTTTTTCGAGTCAGAAAGCCAAGAAATAGTAGCAGATGATATATCCCAATTCTTCCACCTCTATCGGTGCTACAATAACATACTGAAGAAAGAAGGACGGAAAGAGGAAACATTCGAAGAGTTCTATCCTTTAGCAGAAATTATCTTAAGTGACTTCGCCGAGTTAGACTACGAATTGGTATCCGTGGATCGGGTGTTTGACATATTATACGACACTACGAAGATTGACCTTGAATTTGATGCTCTTTCAGAAGAGCAGAAAAACTTTTTAAAAACCTTTTGGTCTACCTTTCAATCCGAAGATCATTCATATGTGCAGCAGCGGTTTTTAAAGCTGTGGAAACGGCTCCCTCTATTGTACAAAGAGTTTAAACGTTCCCTCCTTAAAGATGGAGCCACAACGCTGGCTTCCATTTATAGAAATATTGCAGAAAAAGAGCATGCAGGTGATAAATACATAAATCGCTTTTCAAAGATTATATTTATTGGATTCAACGCATTAAACAATGCAGAAAAAACGATCTTCAAAAGATGGCAAGATCAAAATTTAGCCCTGTTTTATTTTGATGTGGACCCTTATTACATGGAAGACCCGAACCAAGAGGCAGGGCACTTCCTCCGGCAGAACATTGCGCAAACGGGTTTAAAAAACTCCCTAGAGGACAGTCCTGGCTTAATTAAAAACAAGCAGGAGCCTATAAAACTATATGGCTCTGGAGGAATGACGGCCCAAGCCAAGCTACTTAGCAAGCATTTAGAGACCAATTACCACGTCTCTCAGGAAAAGTCAACGGGGATACTTTTAGCCGATGAGCAGTTACTGCTACCTTTATTACAGAGCTTACCGGACATTCCTGTAAACATCACCACAGGTTATCCCTTTTCGCAGTCTCCAATTTTCTCTTTACTTTCCCTCTGGATGGATATACAGCATGAAATCTCCATAAACCAGAAGGATAAGCTTCCTTACGATTGGCTAAAAAATCTATTAAGCAACCCATTTTCTGGGATAACTCAGGAAGAAAAAGACTTGTTCTTTAAAGAAGTTTCTAAAAAGCAAAACTACGAGATAGATATCTCAGAATTGAAACTTTCAAATGCCGTTCTCAGTCATTTTTTCAAACCAATTAATCAGGCAAAAGACCTTATTCCTGGTGCGAGCTTACTTTTAGACACTCTCTTAGAACAAGAAAAGGCAAATCACAATGCCAGACGACTGGAAATAATACTTATCGTGGAGGCAAAAAAAGCATTAAACAAATTGTTCTTAGGCTTCTCCAATACGCTATTCCCCACTATTGACTTCCAACGAGGATTAATAAAGCGCGCTTTATCATCTGTAAAGGCAGCCATACAAGGAGACCCGACTTATGGCGTGCAAATCATGGGGTTATTAGAAAGTCGAAGCCTAAATTTTGATAGCCTTTATGTTTTAGGTGCGAACGAAGGGGTTCTACCGAAAAGCTCGCCACGCACAACTTTTATCCCCTTTTCCATTAGGCAAGCTTTCGGCCTATCGTTGCCAGAAAACCAGCAAGCACTTTCTGCCTATTTATTTTTCAGGCAAATACAGCATGCCAAAGAGATTAATGTGTATTACAACAGTTTGGTAAACTACAGTGGCACAGGAGAAGAAAGTAGATTTATAAAACAATTAGAATACGAAGCACGTTTAAAGGTTATTCGTTATCAGCATGCTCAGCCTATATATTTCAAAAAACCGTCTATACCACTGGCGATTGAGAAAGACAAGGATGTTTTAAATAAACTACAAAACAAATATTTAAAAGCGCAAAATACCCTTTCGGCCTCCGCCCTAACAACATACCTCAACTCCCCTTTAGAGTTTTTCATTAAATACGTAGCAGAAATAAAAGAACCACCAACAATTAGTCAAGAGATTGAAGCAAACAAGCTGGGAACCATTATCCATAACGTAATGGAGCGTATACTAACCCCATTTCTAGGTCTGGAAGACTTTTCTTCAACGCAAGAGCTTAAACTCTTAAAAAGTAAGGTGAGTCAGCATGTCGTCCAAGAAATAGGAATCCAGCACTACAAAAACTACACAAAGCTCAATGAACTTAGTGCACTAGAGCATATCATGCATAAGATCGCATGCTCCTACATAAGTACCTTTTTAGATTACGATATCAAAAACTATGAGTTTTTTAAAATCATTGAACTGGAAAACAACGAAGATTATATACTAGATTTTCCAATCGTTGTCAATGGCAAAGAAGAAATCATCAAGCTGTTTGGAATAATTGACCGAGTTGATCAAGTCGTCACACACGACGGAGAACTTATCAATAGAATTGTCGACTATAAAACTGGAGGTGACGAACTTAACTTTAAAATAGAGGACAGCCTGAAATTAACGTGCCCAAAAAACAAGGCTTTAATACAGACTTTGTTTTACACCTATATATATCAGAAAATTAAAAATGTAAATGATTACCAGCCGCATCTATACGTTGCTAGAACCATGCAATCTGAAGGCACCTTGTTTTATACAGGTAGTGGCAAAAAAAAGCGTTTCTTAGATACTACTCTTATACAAGAATTAAAAGATCAATTCGAAGATTTCTTACGGATGAGTATAGAGCAAATATTCGATTGCGAATCTCCTTTTATTCATCACCCTGAATCTATAGTCTACCCTAATAGTCCTTACGAATATCTACTACAAAGTACTGAGTCAGCAAAGCTGGATGAAGAATAATGCAAACAACAACGTGCTGTTTAAACGAGTAAACCAGCACGTTGTCCATAACTTAAAAACAATACTTATTCTGTTCGATGAGCTCTTTGGCAATTTTCTGTCTGGCCTCTTTTATATTGAATGGTTTGGTTTTAGTAAACCTTCTTAACCCCATTAGCATCATATTTAATTCATCACCCTCACCAAAGGAGTTCAGCGCTTCTTTTGCTGCAACCGACACCTTATCCACTGTAGTATACATATAAATATCAGCCATTACCTTAGCATATTCAGCCTTTTCATCACCCATTTCCTGAAGCTTCTCGGCCCTAAGCAATACAGATTCTGCTACATAAACGTAACCAATGATGTCTGCAATTTGCATCAATATTTCTTGCTCTTTTGCCAGAGTCATCATCAGCTTTTGAACCGCTGCTCCCGCAACAAGCAATCCTGCTTTTTTAAGGTTAGATAACACCTTTTTTTGCTCTGCAAAAGGAGAGTCTTCAGATTCTGAAAAGTCTGGAATACTTAATAGCTCATCCGCTACAGCCTGCGCTGGCCCCATTAAATCCAATTCGCCTTTCATTCCTCTTTTTAGAAGCATATCAACAACTAACAGGCGGTTGACTTCGTTGGTCCCTTCAAATATTCTATTAATTCTAGCGTCTCTATATGCACGTTCCATGGGAGCTTCAGCAGAATACCCCATCCCTCCATAAATCTGCACACCTTCATCCACTACATAGTCTAACATTTCAGAGGCCCAAACTTTAATAATGGCACATTCAATTGCAAATTGCTCAACAGACTTCAACCTTGCCTGAGCGGGATCCATTCCGCCCTCCACCAATGCCTCATAAGCATCGTCAATATTCTGCCCCGCTCTATAAGTTGCTGATTCTACTGCAAAAATACGGGTAGCCATCTCTGCTAACTTATAGCGAATAGCACCAAATTTCGAAATTGGCAATTTAAACTGAACTCGCTCGTTGGAATAATTAACAGATTGGGTTAAGACTTTTCGAGCTGACCCTAAGGTGGCTGCTCCCAGCTTGATTCTCCCAATATTTAATATATTTACAGCTATCTTAAACCCGTTCTCTCTTTCAGACAGCAAATTCTCTACAGGGACCTGACAATCGTTAAAAAATATTTGCCGGGTTGAAGATCCTTTGATTCCTAATTTATGTTCCTCTGGATTCATGGTGATGCCACCAAAATCCCTTTCGACTATAAAAGCTGATAGCTTTTCATCCTGATCGATTTTGGCAAACACAATAAAAACATCGGCAAAACCACCATTGGTAATCCACATTTTCTGCCCATTGATAATATAATGGGTGCCTGCATCATTCAATTTCGCGGAGGTGGTCCCTGAATTTGCATCAGAGCCTGCATTGGGCTCGGTTAAGCAATAGGCAGCTTTCCACTCTCCACTGGCAAGCTTAGGTAAATATTTCTCCTTTTGCTCTTCATTACCGTAGTACAAAATAGGCAATGTACCAATTCCTGTATGAGCAGATAAAGCCACTGCGAAAGAATAACCACCCCCAACCGCATCGGCTACTAGCATAGAGGTGTTAAAGTCCTTACCAAACCCACCGTATTGCTCCGGAACGGAAATCCCTAGTAGACCCAATTCGCCAGATTTATCCAGTAAAGAAGGCATCAACCCCTCTTCAAGAGCATCTATTTGATCCAGTTTATTTAACACTTCAGATTCTAAGAAATCATGACAGCTTTGACGTATCATCAACGCCTCTTCATCAAATTCCTCTGGAATAAACACATCCTTGTAGGAGGTTTCTTTAATTACGAACTCTCCTCCTTTTATTGTTTTCTTGCTCATACTTTTAAATTTTGAGTGGTTTATATTATTGCTTTATGCATGTAGTTTCAATCGCCTCCCCGCCACCGCAGAGTCTTACAACAGCTCAAAAATACCAGCTGCCCCTTGTCCCGTACCTACACACATGGTCACCATACCGTATTTTTTATTTCTTCTTTTTAATTCATCAAGCACTTGAACGGTTAATTTTGCCCCTGTACATCCTAAAGGGTGTCCTAGGGCAATTGCACCACCATTTACATTGATGATCTCTGCATTTAAATCCAGCTCTCTAATTACCGCCAGTGATTGTGCTGCAAACGCTTCATTCAGCTCGATTAAGTCTATATCACTTTGATTCATTCCCGCCAGCTTCAATGCTTTAGGAATCGCAGCGACTGGTCCAATACCCATTACTTTTGGTGGCACTCCAGCAACCGCATAGCTTACCAACCTGGCTATAGGATTCAAATTTAATTCTTTCACCATTTTCTCAGACATGACCATAACAAAAGCAGCCCCATCGGAGGTCTGAGAAGAGTTCCCTGCGGTAACAGATCCTCCCGCAGCAAAAACAGGCCTTAGCCTCGCTAATGCTTCTTTTGAAGTGTCAAACCTAGGTCCTTCATCTTCTTCGACTATATAGTCTCTATGAGCTAGCTTACCCTCTTGATTGAGAAAAGACTCTTGAACGGTAATCGGGACAATTTGATCCATAAAGAGGCCATTCTCAATAGCATGGATAGCTTTTTTGTGCGAATGATAAGAAAAATCATCTTGGTCTTCCCGGTTAATGGAATAGTCCTTGGCAACTTGCTCAGCGGTCAAGCCCATCCCCCAATACCAATCGGGATTGGTTTTAGCATATTTCGGATTCGGAACTACCTTCCACCCTCCAAAAGGCATTCCTGACATCACCTCGGTCCCACCTGCAATGATGCAATCTGCCATACCTGCTTTTATCTTTGCCACAGCGGTAGCAATAGTTTCCAACCCAGATGCACAGTAACGGTTCACTGTTACTCCGGGCACCTTATCGGTGTCTAGCCCCATTAACGAGATTAAACGCGCCACATTTAAGCCTTGCTCCGCCTCTGGCATTGCATTCCCCACAATAACATCGTCTATCCTTTCTTTTTCCAAATTTGGAATGCTAGAGACTAGATGTTTGATCACATCTGCGGCTAAATCATCTGCTCGCGTAAACCTAAAGCCACCTCTTGGGGCCTTGCCTACTGCTGTTCTATATCCTGCTACTATATATGCTTCCATTTTTTGCAATTTTTGTGCTTTAAGCTAATTTTTAAAAATCCTTTACAACCTAGTTTCTAAGCGGTTTACCTGTTTTCAACATATATTGAATCCGCTCCAAAGTCTTCCTTTGAACGCAAAGTTCTAAAAACGCTTTACGCTCTAAATCCAATAAATATTGTTCGGAGACTTCGGTAGGTTGAGACAAGTCACCTCCACACATCACCCATCCCAATTTCTCAGAAATTAATTTATCGTATTCTGAAATGTAGTTTGAGGCATGCATTGAGCTAGCTCCAACATAAACAATACCTAAACCTTGTTTACCTAAAACGCGGATATCCTTTCTAGGAATTGGAGGCAAATAATTTTCAGCAAGCTCCAACGCTTTCTTTTTAGCATCGTTTAAAAGGTGTTCTTTGTTGATACTCACAGCATACTTGCCTTCTTGCAGATAGCCCAGTTCAAAGGCTTCTTGTGCAGAAGTGGATACTTTAGCTTGGCCGACCGTTAAAAATCTATTCCGTAAAGTAACTTGATCTATTTGCCCCTCTACGAATTCATCCGAAGCCCGTAAAGCAAACTCCTTTGTACCTCCTCCACCAGGAATCACCCCTACTCCAAACTCCACAAGTCCCATGTAGGTTTCTGCATGCAATTGAACAAAGTCCGCATGCATAGAGAACTCACAACCACCTCCAAGGGTCAGACCAAATGGAGCAACTACTACCGGAACAGAGCAGTACCTAATCCTCATAGAGGTATCTTGGAACATTTTAACAGCCATATTTAGTTCCTCTAACTCCTGTTCTGCAGCCAACATAAAAATCATCCCTATGTTTGCTCCAGCGGAAAAATTCTTCCCTTCGTTGGAGATAACTAACGCCTTATAACCCTCTTTTTCCGCAAGGTTTATGGCTTTATTGATCCCCTGAATAACATCACCACCAATCGTATTCATCTTGGTTCGGAACTCACAATTAATCACGCCATCGCCCAAATCAATAATTTGAGTACCAGAGTTTTTCCATAAGGTTTTACTATCCCTAAGATTGTTTAAAGAAAGTCGCTCTGCTTCACCCGGAATGAGTTGATAAGACTTGGTATTGATGTCATAAAAATGCTTATTCCCATCGATCACCTTATAAAACGACTGGCATCCCGAACTCAACATCTCATGCACCCACTGCGCTACTTCACCACTTTGGCCGGGTAGCCTTTTTTCTTCATTCTTAATTTTATCAAGCGTTTCCTCCACACCCAGGGAATCCCAAACTTCAAACGGCCCCAATTCCCAACCAAACCCTGCTCTCATCGCTTTATCGATTTGATAAAAGTCATCCGTTATTTCTGGGACCCTCTTGGAGACGTATTCAAAAAGCGGGTAATGCATAGCCCGGAATAATTCAGCTGCCTTATCTTTTCCACTCTCGTATACCTTCATACGTTCCGCGATATCCTCTACTTGCTTGGTCATCTCGAGCGTAGGAGATTGAACCTTACTTTGCGCATTGTATTCAAGCGTATTAAGGTCCAAAGAAAGGATAATGCTTTTTCCTTTTCCGTCTTTTATTTTCTTATAAAACCCTTGTCCTGATTTCTCACCTAACCACTGCTGATAGACCATTTTACTGAGGTATTCAGGCAGCTCAAACACCCCTTTGCTTTCATCCTCTTTTAAATGCTCACTTAAACCATTAGCTACATTCACAAGCGTATCTAGACCTACTACATCCGCAGTTCTAAAAGTGGCAGACTTGGGGTGCCCCATCGCAGGCCCCGTATACTTATCAACCTCTTCAACACTTAAACCTAGTTTCTCCACCAAATGTGCAATTGATAACATGGAATACACGCCTATTCTATTGCCTATAAAAGCGGGCGTATCCTTACAAACTACAACCGTTTTCCCTAAATTTCTCTCTCCAAACTTCTTTAAGAATTCTAACACTCGGGTAGAGGTGGCTTTAGTGGGAATAATTTCTAGTAGCGGAAGGTACCGTGGCGGATTGAAAAAATGCACACCACAGAAATTTTCTTTAAAATCTTCAGTTCTACCTTCTAACATGCTGTGGATAGGAATCCCAGAAGTATTCGAGGTGACCAATGTGCCCGCTTTCCGGTACTCGTCCACGCGCTGAAAAATCTGCTGCTTAACATCCAGTCTTTCGACAACAGCTTCTATGATCCAATCTGCATTTTTAACCTTAGTAAAATCGTCATCAAAGTTCCCCACCTCAATACGCTTCACATAGTCCTTACTATACAATGCAGACGGATTACTTTTTAAGGTTGCTTGTAAGGAATTATTCACCAAGCGGTTTCGTACTTGCTCACTCTCTAAAGTAAGGCCCTTTTTCTTCTCGACTTCTGTCAATTCTTTAGGGACCATATCGAGTAGCAAAACTGGGACGCCAATATTGGCAAAATGACAAGCAATTCTAGAGCCCATGACTCCAGATCCCAATACAACAACTTTTCTAATATTAATATTCATAGCTTTATGATTGTGAGGTCAAAACTTCTTCTTCTAATGATACTTTCGACTCGTATTTCTCCGTTAGTAAGGTAATCTTAGTCAAGATCTTAGTCAATTGAGCCACCTCCCTACTACTGAGGTTACTGTACAGATAATCGTTAAAATCCCGAACGACCAGTTTGGCAAGCTTGCGTTTTTGAATGCCGTAGGGAGTTAAAAAAACTTTAACTGATCGCTTATCTTCTTGACTGATCTCCCGGTATATCAATCCTGTTTTCTCCAAATTTCCTAACACCCGGGATAAACTGGTTGCTTTCACACCAGTGGAGCTTGCAATTTGTGAAACTGAAGTGCCATTTTTGTGAATATGGATAAGGATATATCCAGCAGCTTGGGTAAATCCATGTTGAGCAGCAATCATATTGTATTTATTAGAAACTTGCTGCCAAGCAATCTTCATGTAATGATCTAGGGTTGTATTTTGATCCATATTAGTTGTACTTAATACTATGCAAGCATAACAAATCTAATTGTTAATTTTGAGAAAAGCAAATGCCAAAACCACATACTTTCACTTAAAATCAACAGATTAAAAAAACTACACTTAGCAAATACTTCTTCTTTCTTACTCAGTGGTAAAAAAATAATTATCAATATATTGGTTAACTAGTTAAAGTTAAGAAAAATATTCGGCAACAAACAACTAGAATTCATGGTGCCATTAGATTTACAGCATCAAACCGTAATTATTCTAGCCAGAGCATCGTTTACTTACAAAGTACTTGTAAAAAAAACATAACAATTCCATAAAACCACCTTAAGAAATAAAATATAAATTATCTTTGCCCTTGGCTACGGTAGAATTGAAGTATCCGAATGCCCAAATAGCTTACGACTAGTCAACATGAATAATAAACCTTCATATATTTTCCTTTTATTTATTTTATCAATTCTTAGTTCTTGCAATTTTAACAAGCCCAAAAAAGAATCCATTTCTAAAGATTCACTTATTGCCGAGGCGCCTATTCTAACACCCGCACAAACAATCGAACATACCCACCTTGAAGAGGGCTTCGAGTTGCAACTAGTAGCGTCCGAACCTCAAATAATGGCTCCTATTGCCATGACCTTTGATGAGCAGCTTAGGATTTGGGTCGTCGAAATGATGGGCTATATGACTAACGTTGATGGTTCAGAAGAAAATCTCCCAACGGGAAAAATAATACTCCTAGAAGATCAGGACCAAGACGGTATATACGAAACCAGAAAGGTAATCATCGACAGCCTCGTGCTTCCTAGAGCGCTAGCACTAGTGGATGAGGGCCTGCTTGTAGCAGAGCCACCCAACCTGTGGTATTACGAATTAAAAAATGACCAAGCAGTTTCGAAAACTTTGGTGGATAGCACATATACAAGTGGCGGAAATGTAGAGCACCAAGCAAATGGTCTGTTTCGAGGGATAGATGGCTGGATTTATAATAGCGGCACGAATAAACGGTACAAAAAACAACAAGATGGCTGGATTATCGAAAGAACCCACTATAGAGGGCAATGGGGATTAACTCAAGACTTGTATGGCAGACTATTTTATAACAATAACTCCCAGAACTTGTTAGGCGATTATTACCTTCCTGGCGTAGGAGGTTCCAATGCGAACCTCTCCAGAGCACACGGATTTAGCGAGATCATTGTCCCCGATAACAGGACTTATCCAAGCCGGCCAACCACAGGTGTAAATAGAGGTTATGCAGATGGCGTACTAGACGATAGCCTGAAGTTAACCAGCTTTACCGCAGCCTGCGGACCAGTAATAAATGTAGACCCACTTTTTGGCGACGCGTATTTCAACAATGCCTTTGTAGCAGAACCCGCCGCAAATCTCATCAAACGCAATATACTAGAATTCCAAGGCAATGTAGTTAGTGGAGAACAAGCATATCAAGGGAAGGAATTCCTAGCCAGTGACGACGAACGATTCCGCCCCGTTAGTCTTTACAATGGACCAGATGGTGCGCTATATATCGTTGACATGTATAGAGGCATCATTCAACACAAATCTTTCCTTACGCAATATTTAAAAGACGAAATAAAGGATCGCAGCCTAGAGAATTATTTAAATTGCGGGCGCATCTATAAAGTGGTTCCAAAGGGCTATACCCAAAAGCCAAGCCCTATCATACCCGATGATAAACAACTAGTCGAAAATTTAGCTAGTGAAATCTCTTGGAAACGAAGCAAAGCCCAACAGCTACTTATTGATAGAAAAGCGATCGGAATGACTCAAGCGATAAGGGAGCTCATCAA
>DXEZ01000076.1 GCA_019114715.1 Candidatus Sphingobacterium stercoripullorum
AAAACAAATACTATAGGCATAAACGATACTAGAAACCTAGGTACCAACTACCTTTTTCAAACACGAAACCTACTTTGGCCTTTTTACTGGCCGACAGATTACAAGACTGGAGAAGAATGGACTCCTAGGTACGGCTCGTTAGCCTACAACGCTTTGTACTTTAATAAACACAGAGATAACAATGCCGGAATTCGAAAAATTTCCGCCATCGAGTCCTTGAACTTAAATCTATTGCCAGAACTGAATATAAAGACCATCTTTTCATACGATGAGACCGAGTCCAAAGACATGGTTTATTACGGCGCTCTGCACTACAGCGGCTCAACGAATAATGGTGTCGTACATGAAATGTCAACTAACAACACCAAATTGGTGTCCTCCACGACGGCGAACTACCAAAAAACGTTCAATGAGAGCCACAACCTCTCCGCATTATTGGGCTTTGAAGCAGAGAAAAACACCAGTGATTTTATTAGAGCCACTGGAAAAAACCTTCCGTCTTCAGCACTACCAACTGTTTCTACAGCAGGTGAGCTGGATGCAAATGCCTACAGCTGGGGAAATTCATTGCTATCGGTGATATCGCGACTAGAGTACAATTACCAAAACAAATATTTCGGATCAGCATCCTTCAGGAGGGACGGCTCATCGCAGCTCGGTCCGGATGTAAGATGGGGTAACTTTTGGTCGGTTGCAGGCTCATGGAGGTTAAGCGAGGAAGCCTTCCTTAAGGATGAAGCAGCGGTAGATGACCTAAAGTTAAGGGTATCCTACGGAGTAAACGGTACACTCCCTTCTTCAGACTACGGCTGGAGGTTTTTAATGGCCTATACACATAAGTATATGGAGCAGCCGGGAGCTGGTATCAGTAATATTCCTGACCCAAACCTAACCTGGGAAACCAATTACAACACCAACGTAGGTTTGGACTTCAGCTTCTTCTCGGGTAAGCTTTTTGGTTCCGCCGACTATTTCAATAGAAACTCTGAAAATCTACTGCAAAACGTTCCGATCTCAACCGTCACTGGCTTTGGATCGACCCTTAAAAACGTTGGGGAAATCAACAACAAAGGATTTGAATTTCAAATCGGGTCAACCTTACTTGAACAAGACGACTGGAAATGGTCTGCCAGCCTAAATGGCGCATTTTTAAAGTCCAAAGTAATCAAGCTTTATAAAGATCAAGGAGAAGACAAAGGACAGGATATTATTTGGAACGACCCCACTGGAGGTGACGCGCGAACGCGATACATTTACCAAGAAGGACAATCAACCCTTGCTTTTTATGGGATTGAATGGGCAGGTGTAGATAGAGAAACAGGAAAGAACCTCTGGTATACAAACAACCCGGATGTTACTGCCGACAAACAAGTGGACTCCAGGGATGCCACCTTTGATTACACCAAAGCTTCCCGGATAATAATAGGAGATGGAAACGCGAAGATGTATGGAGGACTCAGCACGGATGTTCAATACAAGGACTTCTCGCTGGGGCTAAACTTCATTTATAAGATAGGTGGGAAATTATACGACGCCGCCTCTAGAGACGTTGCTGATGATGGCTATTATTGGGAAAGGATCAGATCGGCTCATTTCATCGAGAACACTTGGACCGAAGATAATATGGATGCGGAACTTCCAAGGGTTTCAGGGCAAGACTGGGAAGATGTGAATCAAGTTAGTAGCAGGCATCTATATGACGCAAGCTTTTTAAGGCTAAAAAACTTAACATTAGCTTACCAAGTTCCCACTGGCGTCTTAAATAAAATGGGCGTAGCAGGCGCGAGAATATATTTCAATGGAACGAACCTACTAACCTTTTCTAAGTACAAAAATGCCGACCCAGAAGTAGGCAATTACTCCACTAGAGGGTGGGAAACTCCTTACGGGAAAGTATACACCTTTGGCTTAGAATTTAGTTTTTAACATTAATCCTTACACCATGAAAATTTATAAATCATATTATATATTATTAATTGGTTTCTTCCTGCTGACATCCTGTTCAGACTTTTTAGATATGACTCCTACAAACTCTGGGGATGCTGAGGAATCCATAAAAACCAATGCCGATGCAAAGTTTGTATTAAATGGCATCATGCGAAAACTCTCTGCTGCAGAATATTACGGCAGGAATTTCCCATTATACGGAGATGTCAAGGGTGGCGACCTAGCGGTCTTCTCTCAAGGCCGGGGATTCGATTATTTATACGCGTTTAATCATTCTGCAGAGTCCAATCCATTCTCCTCGGTATGGACCCAAGGGTATCACGTACTGGTACAAATAAACAACCTTTTAGAAAGTATAGACCGTATTGAGGCGGAAGGGAGTCCCGAAGATTTTTCAAATAGCAAGGGGCAAGCACTTACCGCTCGAGCAATCGTGTATTTTGATTTAGTTAGACTCTACGGAAAAAACTACTTGGACGATAAATCAGCATGGGGAGTTCCCTTAGTCACAGAGAAGCTAGATGCCAATGCAAAACCGCTAAGAGCCACTGTGGAGGAGAACTACAATCAAATCATAAAGGACTTGGAGGATGCCCAACCTCTGCTCTCCAAAAGCAAAGACAATGGTTTCATAAATTATTATGCAAACCTAGGTATGCAAGCCAGAGTCTACCTATATATGGGGAAAAATGAAAAATCCTTAGCTGCAGCGGAAGAGATAATAGACTCAGGCGTATACTCCCTATATAGCAACGATAAATGGGTAGACTCATGGAGCGAGGAGTTCGGTAGTGAATCTATTTTTGAGCTGGCCATTTATCCAAGTGAAGGAGACCTGGGTACAGGCTCACTAGGTGCTTATTTAAGGCGTTCCGGACACGGTAGCGGATCCATACTAGGATTTTTTATGGCTAGCGACTACTTCATTGATAGGCTGGCTGAAGATCTCAATGACGTAAGGCACGGCATCATGTCATTTGATGAAACAAGCGATACCCGCATGGGATCCTGTTATAAATACAGCGGCAGCATCAACTTAGATGGAGATAAAGGTAGCGCCAATAGTACGGCAGTAAACATTAAAGTAATTAGACTATCAGAAGTGTATTTAATTGCAGCAGAAGCAGCCTTAAGCATCGATAAGGACAAATCTGCCTCCTATTACAATGAGATAAGGAAAAGATCACCAGGATTAGCCCAAGCCACCTCCAGTACCATCTCCTTAGATATGATTATGGATGAACGAAGCAAAGAGCTTATAGGGGAAGGACATAGATTTTTTGATATGATTCGCTGGAATCAAACCATAGAGTTCAACGACGAGCTTGGAAATTTAGCGATTACACATAGAACAAAAACTATAGATAGAACGTTTTATAAGACCCTTCTACCCATTCCAATTGGTGAAATCAATACGAATCCTGAAATTGAAAAACAACAAAACCCCGGCTATTGACAAACTAAGAAAGTCAATCAGTTGGATAAACAAATACAATAAGGTAAAGAGCATTCTTTGCCTTATTGTATTTAACACCCCTATGTAACAAGAAGCGCATCGATTTATTCGGTCATCCAACTTCCTTTGAGGTCATGCCCTAAATCCAACTACCTTATAGGACGGTTTATTTTGTGGGCAAACCACCTTCCCTGAATCCTCTCTATAACAAAGTGTGTAAAACACAAAGGGTCGCTTCTACATGTAAAAGCGACCCTTTGATTGTTGTGGAGAATACTGGATTCGAACCAGTGACCCCCTGCTTGTAAGGCAGGTGCTCTGAAC
>DXEZ01000013.1 GCA_019114715.1 Candidatus Sphingobacterium stercoripullorum
ATCCTGTACCTAGAAAGCATGGGTGATTATGTGAAGGTATTTTTAGAAGGCTCATCCAGCCCCCTTATTCCGCTGATCACCTTGAAGAAAATCAAGAGCTACCTGCCCAAGTATCACTTCCTGCAGATCAACCGCTCGCAAATTGTCAACTTGAATAAAATAGGGTCTTTCGCTGCCAGTAACCTATCGATCGGCCCTAAGAAATTCAATGTGAGCTCCAGCTACCGAGAGGATTTTGAGCGGGCAAAAAAGCTATTCCTCGAGTAGCAATTTCTACTGTTAACTCTAAAAGTAGAAGGCATAAAAAAAGCCAAGCTGAAAGTAGTAAGCCTGGCTATATTGAATAAAAAATTAACACATTGTTTTTAGAATTTCACACCTAAAGTCAGCACTGCACTGGTTTGTTGCCTGCTGATGTCGGCAATCGGAGAGCTCGAGCCCCAGTACCCTTCATCAATAACGTAGGGGTTCTCTTTATAAGAATACGCGCCGTGTAATAAGGAAAGGTCAGCATAGAGGTTGTTAGAAATCCGTGCTCCCAAGCCCAAGCTGCCTTGGATATTGGTTTGATCGGAATATTTATATGGGTTACCCATATAATTGAAACCAGCTCTAGCGCTAAAGACGGGTGTTAATAATATCTCGCCACCAATCCTTGCGTTAATGGCGTTCTTGTAAGTACTTTTTATCTCTTGGTTGTTATCATCCTCAAAGGAGAAATCGTTGTGCAAGGTCCTAAATTTAGCCGAGCTGTAGTCAATGTAGTCTATATCTGCACTGATCAACCCGCCACTGAAAAACTTAGCCACACCAATACCTACGCGAAGAGGCGTACGTGCATCGTACTCAAAAGGATACTCGTAATTATTTTCCGAGTATAGTGATGCATCGTTATCTTGTGCGTTGTCGTAGTAGTATACATCACGGATCTCATACGAGTCATCCATGACGGTTAGCCAGGTAGGAGAGGTGAAGTTAACACCAATGTTCCAGTCGGAAGCTGGTTTGTATATCATTCCCAGAGAGAAGTTATATCCCGATGCATCGACCTTCTGTTGTAATTCATCATAGAGGTCGTAATATTTATCGACAAAGTAATTGTCGCTGTTTGGGTCGGCAAGCTCCGAGCCACTGTTATTGTTTAAAATCTCTTGCCTGCTCTTTGTTCTCCCGTCTAACTCCGCAAAGCTGGAGTTTTTCTCGTATTGAATAGAGACCATCGATAAGGAACCCCCTATATAAAATTTATTGCTGTAGTTGGCACCAAAAGCTAGGTCTGTTGATGAACGGAAGCCTTTTTCTGTGAGCGTATGGTTTTGAAGTTTATCTCCTTTATCGCGAACTACCGGGTAGTACCCTTGGCCATCACCGCGCTCATCGGCCAGGTAAGCACCATAAAGGTCGTCCACCAGATCTCCCGAGTTGTAATCCATGAAGTCTACATAGCTGTTGACGATAGAGTTCTCACCGTTCATCCCTTGGTAAACCTGTTCGTTAGTAAAATCATAAGACCTACTGTAGTTTAAGCCTACGTTGAAGTTTAGCCACCCCTGATCAGTCCTTCCATGCTGTTTGTAAGTAGGCATATGAAGTACAATACCAGCCTGGTCTATTGCAAACCTCCCTTTATTTGTCGTTTGAGAGTTGCCCAAGAAAGAGGCCTTATTCGCGTTATTCAGGTAGTTGAATGTCAAGGATAAATCCGAGCTACTGAAAAAACCTAAACCTGCAGGGTTGGCTGATGCAGCGCTGATATCGCCACCCAATGCGGTCTGAGCATTACCCATCGCTTGGAAGCGTGCCGTACCCCATTTTCTCTCTTGTGAAAAGTTAATAATATCATTGGCATACTGACCTTTTGCTTGAATGCCTAAAAAAAGGAGCACAACGGCCATCAACCATGCCTTATTATAATTCATCTTTTGTATTTTATGTTATCTAATGTGAAGGAAAAAGCCAATATAGATTAACATATTGGCTTTTAAAAATGTATTCTAATTATCTTCTGGATCTGCTAGAGCCTCTGGATGTAGCACTTCCACGGCTAGAGCTACCTGTACTTCCTCTATTGATACTGCTACCCGATGATCTCGGTGGAGCGCTGCGGATGGTACCTCTAGAGTTGGTAGGTCTTTGCTGCGTAGGTCTCGCTGCTGGGCGTTGCGCCGGTCTCCTTTGCTGGTTGATGTTTCCAGTAGGTCTTTGCTGCGTAGGCCTTCTCACTTGACCGGTGTTGGTATTTCTACCTCGCTGTGGTACTACCCTTCCTGTGTTTGTTCTTCCTGGCTGATTGGTGATAGCTCCCCTCTCTCTAGCAGGGAGATTGCTTCCACCTCTAACTCGGGAAGAAACTCCAGTAATTCTACCGTTTACGTCACGGATAACTGCTGTGTTTCCTCTTTGGTTAACCCGCGTAGCGCCAGTAACGCCCACTCTTGGCGTGTTGCGGTAACTTGTGCCAGCATAGTAACCATTGCCGTAGTAACCCGGATAACCGTACCCGTAATACGGGTGCCCCCAGTGTGAGTATCTCCAGCTTGAGTAGTATGGAGAACCCCAACCGTACCCGTAGCCGTAGTATGGCGAGTAGTGCCCATACCATGGACTCCCCCAGCCAAATCCAAAGGACCAACTAGGTCCCCACCAAGGGCTGCCGAAGCCAAGTCCGAAACCAGCATATCCAAACCACGGATCAAACCATGGATCGTAATAGGACATACCAGGGCTGTTGTAATAAAATCTGTTGATACGATTAGCATACTCTAAATCAGAATATTCGTCCTGATAATACCCTTCCTCGTACTGCTGATCGGAGTACTCATCTTGGTAATAATCGTTTTCCGTCCCCGCATACTCCTCATCAGTATAGTAGTAATCGGAGCTCTGGTAAACGCGACGTGCCTCATTGTTTTGATTGTACACGTCATCTCTATAGGTGACATTTCTACTTGTTGAGCACGAACTGAGCCCGAAAAGCAATAGCACCAATGAGATTGTCGCTATGTGGATGTAATTTTTCATCTTAACTCCCTTTAAATAGTTCTTTATTCCTTGGAACACTTAATCCTTTATATTTTTTATATTTGACACGTAAACTTTAAAAGGGTTTAATGTACCATAGATCAAAAGTACTAATATTATATTTAACTCCCTTTTTTGAAGTGTTAAAGTGTTTAAATAAGCAGTTGATATTATAAAATTATAGCTATAAAAGTATGAGTAAGGGAATTACAAGCAGGCAGACAGATTATTCTCAGTGGTATAACGATCTGGTAATAAAAGCAGATTTAGCAGAATATTCTGCAGTTCGAGGGTGTATGGTGATTAAACCCTACGGTTATGCCATATGGGAGAGGATGCAAGCCATCCTAGATGCAAAGTTTAAGGAAACAGGCCACAGCAATGCCTATTTTCCTTTATTCATACCCAAGTCTTTCTTTTCCAAGGAGGCGGCTCACGTAGAAGGGTTTGCAACAGAGTGCGCAGTTGTCACGCACTACCGCCTTAAAAACGACGGTAACGGGCAGATCGTTGTCGATGAAACGGCGAAGCTCGAAGAGGAGCTGATAGTAAGACCTACTTCCGAGACCATCATCTGGAATACTTATAAAGGGTGGATTGAATCTTATAGAGATTTACCCATATTAGTGAATCAGTGGGCCAACGTTGTTCGCTGGGAGATGCGTACGAGACTGTTTTTGCGTACGGCAGAGTTTTTATGGCAAGAGGGGCATACGGCCCACGCCACCAAGCAAGAGGCGCTAGATGAAGCCACCCAGATGCTGGAGGTGTATGCCGACTTTGCAGAAAAAACACTTGCCGTGCCGGTGGTAAAAGGCGTGAAAACAGAGTCCGAGCGTTTCGCTGGTGCCCTTGAGACTTACTGTATTGAGGCACTAATGCAAGATGGTAAAGCGCTACAAGCGGGGACGTCCCACTTCTTAGGGCAGAATTTCGCTAAAGCCTTTGATGTTAAGTTTACTACAAAAGAAGGGAAACAGGAGCATGTATGGGCTACCTCCTGGGGAGTATCTACTCGCTTAATGGGAGCACTCATCATGTCGCACTCGGATGACCAAGGGCTCGTGCTACCTCCCAAGTTAGCGCCTATTCAAGTAGTGATCGTGCCGATCTATAGATCTGAAGTAGAAAAGCAGCAGCTTGATAATTACGTAGATGAGCTTTCTAGAGAGCTCAAAGAGTTTGGCATCAGGTTGAAGTACGACGATAGAGATACCCATCGCCCAGGATTTAAGTTCGCTGAGTGGGAGCTCAAAGGCGTGCCTTTGCGCGTAGCGGTAGGAGCTAGG
>DXEZ01000077.1 GCA_019114715.1 Candidatus Sphingobacterium stercoripullorum
TGGGGGACTTGGAAGCCCAAACGCCTTCTATGGAATACCTATAACTTTGGCCGAGGTGATTATACTTCCCCTGACCAAATCCAAGTTGATATCAGCCAGTACAACTCTTTATTAGGGCACAACTATGCGGAGGCAGCCGCTATTAGCCGCTCTCAGCATAAAAGTCAAGGGTTTGGTGATGCGCCAAGAAGGGGGCAGTATACCGAGTACTTTGAGTTGATAGCTGGTGACGATACCGATGAAGGTCTTTTTAAAGGGGTAGATACTTCGTGGGAAAGGGTTGAAAACGGAAAACCGATCAAGCAGCTCTTG
This sequence comes from Candidatus Sphingobacterium stercoripullorum, assembly GCA_019114715.1. Classification (GTDB taxonomy): domain Bacteria; phylum Bacteroidota; class Bacteroidia; order Sphingobacteriales; family Sphingobacteriaceae; genus Sphingobacterium; species Sphingobacterium stercoripullorum. The sequence continues at coordinate 313 of DXEZ01000077.1, forward strand.
AGTGAAATTATTCAGAAGTTCGATCCCAATAGACCACAAGCTTCACTGCCTTTATTATTGAGCTTGAAAAGTGAGTTGTCTCAATTGGAAGATTCTTTTTGGGTGGATCAAAAACTTCATGATCTTGATGAAGTTATTTTAGCTTGCTCTGGTTTGTATATGGATTTCAGGAGCGATAAAGATCAATATGTGCAAGGTGCGCAGGTAGTTGGAGAATTGGTCTTAGAGGCACGGAAACATGACGTGGAGGTGGAGCTGGTATCCATCAATCAGCAAGATCAAAATAAGCGAATTACTGCGAATCAACCTATTTCGGTCAAGCATAACCTAAAAGCTAGTCACATCAGTCATCCATTTTGGCTGGAACGACCTTTTCATAAAGGAAGGTTTGATGTGGAGACTGAAAAATCATGGATGGCTTATAATAACGATGTCCCTCTTGCAGATGTTCGTTTAAGAATACAGGGGGTAGATTTAAATTATAAGTTGCCTTTACAGTATTATTCTGTTAGTCCAGTTTATGGAGAGGTTCGTGAGGCTGTTTCTATTGTCCCTGAGATAACTGCTTCTGTACATGAAGACATGGTTTTGTTCTCTAAAACCGAATTGGAAAAAGCAATTAGCATTACTTTTGAGAAACACTCGAGTGAGAACATGCAAGCCGCTATAAAGGTGAACCTTGGCAAGGACTGGGAGGTTAAACCCAGGGAAATTGCTCTGGACTTTAAAGATGGGGAAACAAAGCTCACTAAAGAGATCGTTATAAAGGCTTCCAATATCAATAAGAGTTCGAGTGTATTAACTCTTATTAATAGCGATGGTAATACTATAAAACAAGTCAAGCGCCTGAATTACTCGCATATTCCCAAGCTAACCAGTCAGCCGGATTTAGAAATTCAATTAATTCCTGTGGATATTGAGACGCCGAAAAAGAATATACTCTACGTGAATGGCTCGGGGGATTTAATCCCATCTAGCCTAAGACTTCTGGGCTATGAAATAGATGAAGTTCAAGGGGATGATTTAAGTGCTGAGCTATTAGCAGACTATGACGTTCTTATTTTTGGTGTCCGGGCATTAAATGTAGACCCTTCTTTAGCGAGTCATGCAAAAACCATCAACCAGTTTGCTGAAAATGGGGGCGTAGTTCTTATGCAATATCATGTGGCTAATGTAGATCCATCTGTCATTGCGCCTTACCCTTTTGAAATAAATGCTACTCGGGTAACTCAAGAGGATTCCGAAGTTTTTATTAAGGACCAAACGGACCCCGTTTTTAATTTTCCTAACGCAATTACTGCAGACGATTTTAACGGATGGGTTCAAGAAAGAGGTTTATATTTTGTATCTTCCGCCGGCAATAATTACAGGATGCCGTTAGAGATGGCCGATACAAATGAAGAGTTGAGTAGCGGCAGTTTAATCGTAGCGGATGTCGGTCAGGGGAGGTTTGTATATACATCGATTTCCTTTTTTAGGCAATTGCCAGCAGGAGTCCCTGGTGCGTTTAAGTTATTTGTAAATTTATTCAGTTTAGATAATTAATATAGATAACATTTATGGAAAAAGTTCGTTTAAATGTCCCTGCACTTACCGCCCTATGCGGAGCAGTATTTGGTTTTTTAATCTTTTTGGTGGCATCTGAATCCTTTGGTATGGGGCTTCTCGGATTAATCTTTGGAATTGCCGGGGCATTGGTATTTAATGCTTTTTTACTACCACACAAGTCTCATGACAGATAAAGGATTGCCTCCATTTATTAAGAGCTGGAAGCAGTTCTATGTATTAGTAGCTTTTTGGCTACTGATCTGTATTATTGGAATGTATCTATTTACCTTGTATTTCCAATGAGCATTTACGACTGGATTGTATTGGTTTTAACCCTGCTTTTAATAGTCTCTTATGGACTTTATAAAAGCAGGGGGATCCAGAACATGGACGGTTTTTTCTTAGGCAATAGAGAGATGCCTTGGTACACCGTCTGTTTCTCAGTCATGGCAACTCAAGCCAGCGCTATTACCTTTCTGTCGGCACCAGGCCTGGCTTACTCCAAAGGAATGAGTTTTGTGCAGTTTTACTTCGGACTGCCACTGGCGATGATTGTCCTAAGCATTACATTCGTGCCGATATATCATAAGCTGAAAGTTTTTACTGCTTACGAATTTCTCGAGAAGAGGTTCGATGTTAAAACTAGGGTACTTACGGCTTTTTTGTTCTTAATCCAACGAGGGGTGTCAACGGGAATTACCATTTTCGCACCTGCCGTAATACTTTCCACCATACTGAATTTGCCTGTCACCCTTACCACATTGTTTATTGGGGTTTTAGTGATTCTCTATACCGTTTACGGGGGGACTAAAGCCGTTTCATTTACGCAGCTTCTGCAAATGGCCATTATTTTTGGTGGTATGCTCATAGCTGGAGTGATGGTTATTCACTTATTACCAGCCGATATAGGATTTAAAGAGGCCTTACATATAGCTGGAAAGTCTGGGAAAGCGAATGCCATAGATTGGAGTTGGGATCCGGACAACCAGTATACGGTTTGGACTGGAATAATTGGAGGCTTCTTTCTACAGCTATCCTATTTTGGAACCGACCAAAGTCAAGTTGGAAGATACCTTACCGGGTCTTCCGTACGGGAAAGCCGTATGGGGCTTTTAATGAACGGCTTATTAAAGGTACCTATGCAGTTTGCAATTCTTTTAATAGGCGTATTGGTGTTTGCTTATTATCAATACAATACACCTCCACTGTTTTTTAATCAACAAGAGGTCGCAAAGCTGGAACAAAGCAGTTATTCTGAAGAATACAATAAGCTGAAGATTCAGCATGAAGAAATCAGTGGGGACAAAAAGGTAGAGGTTGATAATTTAATTCAAGCCTTAAGAAAAGACGATCAGTCTTTAGTAGAGCACACAAGAGGACAGCTGCTGCTTTACAACCAAAAGGAAGCAGAACTAAGAGAAGAGCTTACCACGCTGATGCAGAAGAATGACGCACAAGCCGAGACAAATGATACTAATTATGTCTTTTTAAGCTTTGTTACCAATGTGTTCCCTAAAGGCTTAGTCGGCTTACTGATTGCTGTTGTGTTTTTAGCTTCCATGGGGGCTACCGCAAGTGCAATTAACTCCTTGGCATCCACTACCACGGTTGATGTGTATAAACGCTTTGTAAATAAAGAAGGAAGTGAAAAGCAGTACTTGAATGCCTCCAGGCTATTCACGCTAATATGGGGTGTTTTCACTGTGCTCATTGCTTTATACGCAGGTAGGCTGGGTAACCTTTTAGAAGCAGTGAATATTTTAGGTTCCTTGTTTTACGGGACTATTTTAGGGGTTTTCTTAGTCGCCTTTTATGTTAAGAAAATTGGCGGTAGGGCTGTGTTTTATGCTGCGGTATTGACCGAAATCTTTGTTATTTTAATCTGGAGAGCAGACATAGTCGCATTTTTATGGCTAAACCTAATCGGCTGCATAGGAGTGCTGTTGTTCTCTTTTGTGTTTCGAGCCTTAGGTGTGGACAGAAAAACCAGTAACCAGTAAGTACGAGCTTCTACACACGTCAGAAGCCTGCTTGCCAAAATTAAATTTAGGAACTTTAGAAATTTCAGGTATTTGGAACTCGCCTCAAGCGGTAGAAGTTATAAATACCGTTTATACAGATTGTAGATAACTTGAATATCCTTTTCAGTTAAATCCTCATCCACTTCCTCACCCATGAATTTTCGTTTAAATGCTCTTATAGTGGCTCTTGGGTTACTGATGTCGTAACCAATTAAGCGAAGGGCTTCTAGGGGGTCAAAGTGCGTTGGAGGCGATAATAAATAGTCTTCATTATACCATAGACCAAAACCGTGCTCCGCTAGCCTTTTCCAAGGGAATAGGACACTCGGGTCGTGTTTCCTACCTGGTGCTATATCCCCATGTCCTAAGAAATTGGTTTGAGGAATTTTATATTTACTTTTTAATTCTGCCAATAGGCCTAAAAGCGCCTGTATTTGCGCGTCTGAAAATGGCTCTTTGCCATTATTATCCAATTCGATCCCTAAGGAAGAAGAGTTCAAATCTTGTATATTTCCCCACTTTCCAATTCCCGCGTGCCACGCTCTGAAATAATCGTTTAGCACTTGGAATATTTCCCCATTTCTGGAAATGATATAATGTGCGCTCACTTTGGTATGTGCTATTTTAAATGTACGAATGGTTTGTTCGGTACTATTTTGCGCCGTATGGTGAATGATTACAAAGTTGGGCTTTCTTAAATCAAAATGTTGCGTGCCTGTCCAGGGATATTCTTTCTCCATGCCGTCCTCTAGTAGGGAGTACAGGTCTTGGTCCTTTTCCAAGTGAGCTCGCTGTTCTTTTTTGAGTTCCCTGTTCTCTGTTTTTAGTATGGCGTTGGTGCTTTTTGATTCTAGTAAGAGCCCCCGCAAGCTGTCTACTTGATAACGTAGATCGTTAATGGATGATCTTGTTTGCGCATGTTTTTTGGAACCACAAGACACCACAATGCCTGAGGATAATAGGGCTATTATCAAAAAGATAGGAATAGGAAAATTACGCATTTAAAAGACTTGTTTTATCTGATCAATTATTATCTAGGGAAGTTAAAAGTTATACCCATTGCAAGTGCTTGGGAATATTGAACATTGGGATCCACATCGCTATCGTATATCATAATGCCGCTTAAGCTCACATTGATGATTCTCGTTACGTTTGCCGTAAAAGTAACATCCAATCGATGCGAAGGGTCAGATACGTCTTTGTAGTCTGCAAATAAGTTGTAACGGCTTTTAACGTTGAAGTTTTTGGCCAGATCTCTATCCAAGTTGGCAGTAACCTGGAAGGCTAAGTCATTTTTAATGTTTTTACCTTCCTCTACTCCAAAGCGTTTACCATCTCCGTCCGGTGTTATTCTCTCGTCGTACACGAATGTTTGTCGTGCAGTACCGGTACCAAAACGTAGCGAGAAGGTCTTGTCGATAGTATTGTATTCCAAACCGAAAGATTCTGTTAGATAACCCGGAGCCATAAAGCTGGTCTTTACACCGGTTTGGATTTCATTGCCCAAACTGTCTTTCCCATATTCCGGACCAATATCAAACTGCGTTTCAAACGTTATTGAAGTATACAGGGACCATTTCGGGGATAATTTGTAAGATAACTTGTTGTCCCAAAATATTCGGTCGTTGTTTTTTTTGGCGATTTGTCCCTTGTTTTTTGCTTTACCGTATTTTAGGTCGATTTCTGAGACGTATAAAAAATCGTTTTTATTGTATTCAGCCTTATGCCATGCTATGCCTAGTAAAGACACGGAGTTTACACCTCCACCTTTCCAGTTGTCACTAAAAGATGCTTGGTTGGCATTGATTCCAAATTTAGTCCAATGCTTCCAGTGGTTAACGTTTAACTGCAATTCAGGAATGGGCACTTCTATTTGTAAAAGCTCACTTTTAATGCTGTCTTGTTCTTTCGCTATCTCCGTTTTAGGAGTCACTTGAAGCTCCTCAAGGCTTTGTGCACCGGCATAGCTAAAAAGCAGTGCTACGCTGGCAAGTAATGTGTATAGTTTTTTCATATTTTACTTACTAACATCGATATTTATTTTTGGAAGTTCAGGTAAATGTCGCAAATTAGGATTTAATTTAAACAATTTGTACTTATTTTTTATGTATTCCATTAATTCGTACTCGTCCGAAGCTATTATAAAATAATAACTTGGCCTGTATTCCTGCATAAATCGCTTTAATTCATCGCCACTTAGGCCTGTGTAGTTTCGTACCAAGTCTGGCGTATACTTAGAGTCTATTACATTTTGTTGGTATTCAGCCTCCAATAACTTTGTTAGCCTCCTGGCGTTTTTAGCCTCTTTACTCAGGAGGTTATAAATGGTGTTGATATTTAAACCCGCACCTGTTGGACCAACGCTAAATGCACTTCCAGGCTTGGCCAAACCAAAAGCTCTCTTGTAGTCTTCTTGTGCCTGTTTATACAGTTCTTCAGGAGATTTTCTAGCAGAAACCTTAACCTCGGGAATATAAATAACAGAGCGCTTTAAGCTAAAAATTAAAACCTTTTGATCTATGTACACAAGAGTGTCGCTATGGAAACCTTCTCTTTCTGCAATTAATGTGTCTCCAGGAGTTGCAAAAAGCTGGAACTCACCTCGTGAGTTGTTGAATATTAATCGCTTAGATGTGGTATTAGTTATTCTTACTGTAGCAATCCTTTGTTTTGTAGTAGCATCTACAACGATTCCTTCCATATTTTGCTGGGAGTACGCCGAGGTAATACTACATATTGCTAGTAGTACAAATAATATATTTTTACTCAGTTTATACACAGTACGATTCTATCCTATTTACAATTTGGCTTAAATATTATCAAATCTGTCATATTTTTGATAAAAATAATAATTGTAATTAGAAAGATACAACTAAGAGTTGGCCAATGTCTAATTTCTCATTACTCAAGCCGTTTATTTGCTTGAGCTGGTCCACTGTGATTTGGTAGTTTTTTGCAATAGAGTGGAGTGTATCCCCTTGCTTCACCTCATAAATAGTCATCGCTGGGGTTTTCTTCTCAACCCTATTTGAACTGCTCTCCACTTTTTCCACTACAGTGGTAGATTTCTCTTCTGATAAATGGACCCGCTCCTCTTGTACAGGAGGGTTTTTTGGACGCTCATCGACGCTTGCGGCATACTGCTCCCTAGCTCTCTGAGCAGGGACGTTCTGCGGCTCGTCTAGCCTGTATAACTCGTAACGCTCAATAATATCAATTAGCAACTGTGCATAGCGTGGATTGGTTGCGTAACCTGCAGCTTTTAAACCGTGAGCCCACCCTTTATAATCACGGCGATCGAGTGTAAATAGACGTTTATACCTCTGCTGTAAGAGGAATATTGAGTGGTCACGGAATGATTGTTCTGGGGAGTTGTAAACCCTAAAACAATCATTCGGTGTGTCATCAGCGCGGGATATTCTTCGGCCGCTCCATTGCCCACCACATTTTATCCCAAAATGGTTGTTTGCATTTTGTGCTAAATAGCTTTTCCCACTTCCTGACTCCAATATGGCTTGAGCCATTTTAATACTTGCGGGAATACCGTATTGAGCCATTTCATTGATAGCAATAGCTTTATATTGCTCAATGTATTCCGTGCCGCTTTTGGGGATGTTCTGCGAGTTTTTTACAGGTGGTACACGGTTGCCTGAAGGAGGGTAATAGATTCCCTGAGAAGCCACATCTCGACGGCTTCCGCATGCGATCGTTGTTAGGATCACAAGCAACAGTGAACTGTAAAATAAGATTCGCATTAAACGAATAAACGCTTCCCAATAATAATATCTTCGTCGTTTATTATATTATTTATCTTTTTAATTCTTTGGATGCTGACTCCAACCGATTCTGCGATATCCTCTAGAGTATCACCCGGCTGGACTGTATAACCAGAGAAGCTAAATATACGAACAACTTGTTCACTTCTAATCTCTGGCAATACAATTAAAGGCAATTTACTTATTTTAGGACTAGGATCAATCTTATCGAAAGCATGTAAATCATAAGTTTCAATTAAACTTAAAACCTTCCGTGACCAATCTGTTGTCTCTGAGTAACCTGCCCTAGCTATTCCTAGAACCCAACCCTTATAGGATTCGTGGTCTAGTTCTTTAAAAAGCTTTTTGGTAGCTCTTCTTCTTTGCAATAATCCAACAAAATCCTTGTAGGAATCATCTACAGATCCATAACCTTTAAATGCAGATTTAATTGTCTTGCTGTTATTTTTACCCTTTATGCCAAAGTGGTTGTGTAGATGTCGTGCAATTCTGCTGTTTCCGAAAAAGCTTTCGTGAATTGCAACTCCTAAAATAACGGAAGCAGGAACTCCCGTTTCCTCCATTAACTCTGCAGCTAACTCGCTATGCGTGTTGATGTATGAGTCTAATGTGTACTTTTTTTGCGCCTGAACATGGTTCAAACTAAAAAGTAATGCGGTAATTAGTAATAGATTTCTAAATAGATGTTTTAAACTATTCATTGATATTAAATTAGTACAACCATTACTTTTTGCGTAAAACAAAAAGCCCATCGCGTACCGGCAACATGACTTTTTCAATTCTGTGGTCTGTCGCCAATTTATTGTTGAAATTTAAAATTTCCTTTGTTCTTTTGTCCTGCATGTCTGCAAAAACCTTGCCCTTCCACAAGACGTTGTCAATCAGTATAATAGCGCCTGGATTTGTTTTTTCTAAAACGAGCTCGAAATACAGTTCATTTCGTTTTTTATCTGCGTCTATAAAAACTAAGTCAAACGGCCCAGGTATTGTCGGTATAATTTCTGCTGCATCACCGATATGAAAGTGTATGTTGCTTTTGTACTCTGAGGATTCAAAATACCCAGTAACTTGTTCCTCTAATTCGTCATTAATATCTATTGTGTGCAACTCACCCTGCTGCCTGTCTAAACCTTCTGCTAGACACAGTGCTGAATAACCTGTGAAAGTGCCAATTTCAAGAATTTTATGGGGAGACTTCATTTTGCTAATCATGGATAACAACCTCCCTTGGTAGTGACCAGATAGCATATGAGACTGAGCCTTTGTCAAATAAGTTTCTCTTTCTATTTGAGATAACAGATGCGATACAGGGTCTATTGTCTGCTCCAAATATTCATTTAAAATATTGTTTTCCAACAAATTCATGGGGCAAAGTTAATTAAGAACTTTTTGTGAAAGCAATATTTGAGCGTTAATTTTTGTTAATGCGCTCAAATATAGAGGGATGGTGAAGAGATAAACCCTGCTTGGGAATGTCCAGAGCAGGGCTGTATTCGTTAGGAGAGATCAGTACTGATCAATCTTAAAAATTCACTTCTTGTAACATCACTTTTGAACTGTCCTGTAAAGGCAGACGTGGTGGTGATGGAGTTTTGCTTTTGAATACCTCGCATTGCCATGCACATGTGCTTACATTCAATCACCACGGCAACTCCTGCAGGCATTAATGTATCTTGGATGCAATCTCTAATTTCATTTGTAAGTCTTTCTTGTACTTGCAGACGTCTGGCAAATACATCAACCACACGAGGGATTTTGCTCAATCCAACTATATGACCGTTAGGTATATAAGCAACGTGTGCTTTACCAAAGAATGGCAGCATATGATGCTCGCATAGTGAATAAACCTCAATATCTTTGACTACAACCATTTGGCTGTAATCCTCTTCGAACATAGCGCCACGCAGAATTTCTGCTGGGTCCATTTGATATCCGTGCGTAAGAAACTGCAACGCTTTAGCCACTCTTTCCGGTGTTTTAATAAGCCCATCTCTTTGAGGATCTTCACCTAAAGCTTCCAGTATATCTGTATAATGCGTGGAGATTCTCTCAACATTGTCTTGGTTATACTGGTCTATTTTTGCGTAACCAAAGCTCTCCTCTTCTTGGAGGTTGTTGTTATTAGCCATTTTTATTGTTAAATGTATTTAAATTAATCGCCAAAATATTCTACATAATTGTTTTCTGTTTCATGTAGTCGAATGGCATGTAACTCTACTTTATGTTCTAAAAATATGGGTTTAAGGATTTTAAATATTTCAATGGCTATGTTTTCGGTTGATGCCATTTTTCCTCGCATAAAATCCACATCTAGATTAATATTTTTATGATCTAACTTCTCAATTATATTTTCTGTAATGAGCTCCTTCATTAGCTTTAAGTCTATTAGAAAGCCCGTCTCTGGATTTACTTTGCCTTTTACAGTGACATAAAGATCGAAATTGTGTCCATGCCAATTGATATTGGAACAGTTCCCAAAGACCTCTTCATTTTTCTCTTGCGTCCATTCTTCTTTATAAAGCCTATGCGCCGCATTGAATCGTTCTCGACGAGTAATGTAAATCATAGTTGCAAAGATAGTCTGAAAAAATCATATATTAGTCTATCTTAATGTAAAACATATTTTAACTACAAGTTTGAAAATGAGTTTATTGATTGTAGCAGCTACTGAATTAGAGTTAAAACCAAGTATCGAGTGGCTTTCAAAGAGCCGGGCAAATTATTTAGTTACTGGTGTAGGAATGGTTGCTACAGCCACGGCACTTGCACGAACATTAAGTGAAAATGAATACCAATTGATTTTAAATGTTGGAATTGCAGGTTGCCTCAATCAAGATGTTCCCCTAGCATCCCTAGCTCATATAGTCCAAGATCAGGTTTATCATTTTGGAGCGGAAACGCCTGGTGGTTTTATTTCCGTCGATGAGCTGGGATTTGGAACCTCTATCTTCCAAGGCAACTCTCAAGGAGTCAGCTATAAGGCTGTAAGTCAACTTGAAGAATTTAAGGGGATAACGGTTAACAAAGTACACGGTACAGCTATAAGTGTAGCCAATTTAAAGGAGCAGTTTGCAGGAGAGCAAATTGTAGAAAGTATGGAAGGGGCTGCCGTGTTTTATGCAGCTAGGGAATTTAAGGTTCCAGCCCTACAAGTTCGGTCTATTTCTAATTATATAGAAGTGCGGAATAAAGAGAATTGGAAGATACCCGAAGCAATTGAATCTTTGAACAATTGGCTTCTTGCATTCTACAAAGAATGGGAAGCTCAAAACTGAATAATAACAGAGTTAGAAATAATACAATTAAAGGATTATGTTAGGATTAAAGCTATTGACAGACCCCAGGTGGGCTAATATTGCAGAAAAAAACTTAGAAGTGATTTTAACTGACCATGCCTGGTGTGAACAGAAGGCCGCATCCAATGCCATAAGTATCATCACGCAAAATCCAGAGCATAAAGAGCTCGTAGAGGTCTTGACAGATATTGCAATAGAAGAGATGGAGCACTTTAAAATGGTTATAGAGATCATCTATGCTAGAGGCTATACTTTAGGGCGAGAGGAAAAAGACCATTACGTTGGGCAACTTTTTAAGTTCATGAAAAAAGATGGGAGTAGGAATCAAGCTCTAATCGAGCGGCTGCTTTTCGCAGCGATGATCGAAGCTAGGAGCTGCGAGCGCTTCCGCGTTTTATACCAAAATATAGAAGATAAAGAGTTGGCCAAGTTTTATTACGAATTGATGGTCTCTGAGGCGAATCACTATACGGTCTTTTTAAACTTTGCCAGAGAATTAAGTGAATCGGGAGATGTTGAAAAGAGGTGGCAAGAATGGTTGAAGTTCGAAGGGGAGTTAATTACCTCTTACGGGAAAAAAGAATTTGTCCATGGCTAGTTTCTTATCCTATATCAATTAAGAATTAACCACTTACTAGTACCTTTGAAAAGAAAGGAATTATATTATGATAGAATTAGGAATAGGTATGTTTGGGGATTTGCAAATTAATCCCATAACAGGTGCAATACAACCGGCTGCAGCACGCCTCCAAGAAATTATCCGTGAAGTAAAGTTAATGGATGATTTAGGCGTAGACTTTTTCGGCATTGGTGAGCACCACCGGCCAGACTACGCAGTTGCTTCTCCTGAAATTTTATTAGCAGCGGCAGCTAGCGTAACCCAACGTATAAAGCTAGGAAGTGCTGTCTCTGTTATTAGCTCGGCGGATCCAGTCAAGTTATACCAAGATTTTGCTACCGTAGATTTGATTTCTGATGGTAGAGCTGAGATCATGGCAGGTAGGGGTTCTTTTGTGGAGTCTTTTCCCAAATTTGGATACCACATGAAAGATTACAATGCCTTATTTGAAGAGAAGCTTGATCTGCTGTTAAAGTTAAATACTCAAGAAAGGGTGAATTGGACTGGACAGTTCCGACCAACTTTAATCGATCAAGCGATCTATCCAAAAGCGAAAAATAATAGTATGCCCATTTGGATTGCAGTAGGGGGGACGCCTGAGTCTGTTTTGCGTGCAGGACGCTTGGGTCTTCCTGTGATGTTTGCTATAATTGGAGGAAGCTATGAACATTTCAAGCCGCTGTTTGAGCTGTACAAGGAAACTTATTTGGAGTCCGGACACCCAGAAGATAAATTTCAGGTAGGCGTGCACATGCATTCTTTCTTTGGAGACTCTGATAAGGTGGTAGACGACTATTATCCGCTGTATGCCGCACAAATGGATAGGATTGGAGCGACTAGAGGCTGGCCAAAATATCAACGTATGCAATACGATTATGGGCGGTCCGACCACGGTCATTTGGTAGTTGGTGATGCGGCATATTCAATAGATAAGATTTTAGAGGTCATTGAAACATTTAAATTGACCCGTTTTTCTGCGCACTTAGATGTAGGTGCTCCCGACCACAAGAGCATGATGAAAGCCATTGAAATATATGGCAATAAGATTGTGCCTGAGGTTAAAAAAGCTTTGTTAAAATAGTCAAAGTCCCCGCCAGGGGACTTCGTTATGTGTACTCCTCTTAACTGTTGATTATTACCTTTTGAGCACTCCTCTTGGATTTAAGTTAAAGAAGTAGAGTAGAGTGGGGAGAAGCTTGTTTTCACTTCGCTAGCCAAAATGTGCTAGTACTATAACATGCTTTCCTTGTTGAAAATACTTTGGCTGCCCATTAAAAAAGGTGGATAAAGTTATTTTTTATCCACCCTAAAAGATTTACAGTTATTCAGATTCTTATTTTGCCAATAAGGGCATTAAGTGAAGAGTTTCATCAAGCACTAGGTCAAAATCTATTTTTGCATCATCAACATTTTCTGGCGAAATGCCTTTAAGTGCTGCAAGATTGATCTTCCTTTGTTTGTTTTTCTCTTGAATCTTTTCTCTTTCTGCCTTGAGCTTACTTTCTTGTAAATATACTTCGATAATCTTATTGTTTTTATTGAACTCTTTGATATCATCGAGTAAATAATCGTAAGCAACAGAGTTTTTCATCCTCTCTTCATGAAGCTTTTTCATGGCCTCAATCTCCGAACTAAGGTCTCCAGATTTGTTGAATTTTGTTGCAGCGATTTTATCCCAAGGTAAAGCTGCAGGTTCCGAGCTTTCACCAAACTCTTCGGCAGAATATTGCGTTGGGAACTCTATATCGGGCATTACTCCGCGATGTTGCGTGCTGCTTCCAGTTACTCTATAGAATTTCGCCATGGTGATGTTGATTTGACCAAATTCTGGTGCTCCACTTGGCGTATCTGGGTCTTTGTCCTCTCCAGCAGCTTTAAGCATAAGCCTGCTGGTATTGCTGATAAACCTAGACATATCCACAGCCGATTGCACAGTTCCTTTTCCAAAAGTAGTAGATCCAAAGATAACCCCCCTACCATAATCTTGTATAGCGCCAGCAAAAATTTCAGATGCTGAAGCAGAGAACCTATTGGTAATGACACCCAGAGGGCCCTCCCATGCAACCTCAGCGGTTGGGCTTTGTTCAATTTGGACGCGATTTGCAATATCTCTGACCTGAACGACTGGACCTCTATCGATAAATAAACTCGTTAACTCAATGGCCTCGTGCAGGGAGCCTCCACCGTTATTCCTTAAGTCAAGTACTACTGCATCCACTTGCTCATTTTTCAAGGTGTCTAGAATCAGCTTCACATCTCTAGATGTACTTTTATAGTTAGGGTCTTTTTTGCGGTAAGCATCAAAATCCATATAAAACTTAGGGAGCTTAATAACTCCAATTCTATAGTCATTTCCCGATGCATCCTGGATTGTTTTAATTTCTTTCTGTGCGGACTCTTGTTCAAGGACAATTTTTTCACGCGTTAGAGACACTATCTTTGGATTTGCAGCGACTTCTTGGCCTGCAGGTAGAACCTTTAGTTTAACTACCGTTCCTTTGGGTCCTTTTATCTTCGCTACAGCAGCATCTAATCTCCAGCCTATTATATCTTCGAATTCACCGTCCTCACCTTGAGCCACTCCGATTATTCGGTCATTTATCTCTAGCGATTTATCTTTAAATGCAGGGCCACCTGCAATAACCTCTTTGATGGTTACCATCTCGTTTTCGATCATTAAGCTAGCGCCAATGCCTTCAAGTGTGTTAGACATGGATTCGTTGAAACGTTGTGCGAATGACGGGTTGTAATACGTGGTGTGCGGGTCAACGGCATCAGTGAATGCGGACATTATAATTTGGAATGCATCATTTGCGTTAGTTTTTTTCATTTGAGAGATTAAGTTTTCATATCGTTTTCTTAAAATCTCTTTATGCTTTTCGTCCGCCTCTTTCTCGTCCTCTTCCTCTGTAGTTGTTAGCTTGAGGTTTAACAGATCGTATTTTACTCTTTTTCTCCAATGGTCTTTGATTAAGTCATCATTCTCCATCCACTCTGCGTCTTCATTGAAGCTAACATACTCTTCATCGATTGAGTAATCGTGAGGCACATCGATTTGACTTATTGCAAACTCCATGTTCTCTATGTATCGATCCGAGAACATATTAAAAAGATAGTATGGAGCAGATAAGTCCCCCTTTTTAAAGTCTTGACTGATATGGTTTCTGTATTGCTCAAAAGACTCTATGTCATCTTTAGTAAAGTATGCTTTACTTGGGTCTAACGCTTTTAGAAGATTATCGTAAATAATACTCGATAAGCTATCATTCATTGGGGCTTTTTTATAGCTATAGGTCTCCAATATATTAGCGACCTCTTTTGCTATAACCTCATGTTGCGCACGTGGCTTTAATGCCAAGGAATCTTCATCTAAGTCTACTCGAGGCTTTGATCCACAGGCGATTACGGAAATTAAGCATAAACTGATTAAAAAATTTCTAAACATAGAATTTATTTTATTGGGTATTATTTTAAATTGTCAATATGGAGATGGTTTTAGTTTCCCTCACTTAACTCTTTCCCATATACAAAACACAAAAAGGGAAACAACTCCCTATAAGGGATATAAAATTAACAAAAGAATTGATACTTTTCGATGAATGCGGTTATTATTTGAAGTGTTTCAAGTATTTTACACAAAATCAGAACAGCTCCTCTTTTAACGACCAATAATTTTCTAGTGCATTTCTAGCCTCTTTATGGTTTCCAAGCCTAAAGTAAATGTCAGTTAGTCTATCTTCAATGGCTAGCTTTAAAAGCTTATTGTCTTCTTGTTCGGCTAACTCTTTGGCTCTTAGGAATTCATTTTGTGCCACTTTGAAGTTTTGTTGATGAAATTTAGATACTGCAAGTAAGTATTCGATTTCTGCCTTATCGTTTTTAAAATTACTGCTGGTAGCGATGTCTCTAGCTTGCAAAAGAAACCACTGAGCTTCGGTGAATTTTTTTTCCATTTGATAGATCTGACTTAAATAGATAAGCCCTTTCATCTTTCCAATGAAGTCTTTTGTCCTATTGAAATGCGGAATAGCTTTTCTTATGATAGTCTGCTGAGCTGAATTAAACTCCTTATTTTTCGCATGTATGATTGCCGTTTGTAATAGGACCTGTCCTTTTAAGGGAGAAAGCTTGTGTTTTTCTGCTGCTTGCAGTAATTCATTTTCAAATGTCCTTGCCTCAATAAGTTGATCACTGAAGATGAGTAAACTGGAAATGTTCTGTTTGATAACGGTTATATCGGCTTGTGCAGAAACGTTTTGAGCATAAAACAAAGCTTTCTTTAAGAGTTCTATGGCTTTAAGAGGATCGTTCTGTATAAAAGAAAACTTAGCGTATTGGTTCAAATGTGCATATAGCTCAAATGAATTTACGTTTTGTCGCTGCTGATCATTTTGAATTACACTATCCCATTGATTGAATGTTGTGGGGAGCGGCGTTATAGATGTATTGTGTTGCCTCTGATTGGCTGTAGGTAAAAAGTTTTCTGTAACTTGTTGCTTTATTAAAGCAGAAGCAATGGTGTCTGTAAATGGAGCTTTTTCTTCTACAAAATCCCTTAAAATCTCTTCTTCACTCCTAGGTTCAGGTAAAAGATATACTTTAGGGCCTATACCGTCAAAAGAGTTATCAAATTTATTGATTTGGTGGAGGGGATCCTTAACCTTTGGGTTGTTTTGAGCAATCGAATATTGGGTGATGAAGCTCAAGATAAATAGGGCAATCCAAAAAAGTGAAGCGCTTGCTTTCTGCATAGTATTATATGATTTATTCCTATTTTTTTTCAATGATACATAATGTATTTGAGACTTGAATGAAAATACATAAGTTTGTGAGTATATGTCGACAAAAATACCATTATCTGAACGAATGCGTCCCCAATCTATCCTGCAATATGTTGGCCAAAAGCACTTGATAGGGGAGAACACCATGTTAAGGAACGCTATTGACCAAGGCCAGATTCCTTCCATGATTCTTTGGGGTCCTCCAGGCGTTGGAAAAACTAGCCTTGCTTATTTAATAACACAAGAATTAGGCCGTCCTTTTTTTAACCTGAGTGCAATTCAATCGGGAGTAAAAGACGTGCGCGCGGTAATTCAAAAGGCAGAAGAGCTTAGGAAATTCCAACAGCCACAGCCCATTCTTTTTATCGATGAGATACACCGTTTTTCTAAAGCGCAACAAGATTCCCTGTTGGGCGCAGTTGAAAAAGGTTTGGTGACTTTAATTGGTGCTACTACTGAAAACCCTTCTTTTGAAGTGATTTCTGCATTGCTTTCGCGATGCCAAGTCTATGTGTTAGAAAACCTGAGTAAAGATGAATTGATAGAGCTTTTGAATCAAGCTCTTAAAGAAGATGAAATACTTAAAGACCTACCCATTGAAGTCAAGGAATACGAGGCATTGCTACGTTTTTCTGGTGGAGATGCTAGAAAGTTGCTGAATATTTTTGAGTTAGTTGTTCAGTCTGTCATCCATAATCCGCAGCCTATTACAAATGTGTTGGTTGCCAGTTTGATACAAAAGAATCCTGCTAAATACGATAAAACTGGGGAGCAACATTACGATATTATTTCAGCGTTTATCAAGTCGATTAGGGGGAGTGACCCTAATGCGGCAGTGTATTGGTTGGCTAGAATGCTTGAGGGGGGAGAAGATCCAACTTTTATTGCCAGACGGTTAATTATTCTGGCCTCAGAGGATATAGGGAATGCGAACCCCAATGCTTTGTTATTAGCAAATAACTGTTTTCAAGCGGTAAAAGTTATAGGTATGCCTGAGTCTAGAATTATCTTATCGCAGACAGTGACTTATATGGCGAGTTGTCAGAAGAGCAATGCTTCTTATGAAGCTATTAATAAGGCGCAGTCCTTAGTCAGGGAAAGCGGTGATTTATCTGTTCCTTTACACCTGCGAAATGCTCCGACAAAGCTCATGAAGGAATTGTCTTATGGTAAAGAATATCAATACAGCCATGCTCATAAAGACAATTTTGTAAGTCAGGAGTATTTCCCAAAAGCCCTTCAGGGTACCGTGTTGTTTAATCCAGGAAATAACCCTGCAGAGCTCAAGCTAAGAGAGTATTTGAAAAGAAATTGGGGGGATAAGTACAATTATTAGCTGCAGTTTAGCCATTGGGGGAGTTTGCTTGCTATGATAGGTCTTTTGCTTGATGGCTATAAGCTTTGTATATTTGTAAGCAAATGAAAGAAGAAAACAAAACATATAGATGTTAATACATTCAGATAAAGAATGCACTTTTGAACATGGGTACAAGCTAGAAAGCGCTAACAATGTCAGTAGGAATATTCTTATAGGGGCTTTGGTAAATGTGCCGCTTGGCAATACCCACAGTCCAGCAGCAGAGAAAAAAGCTCCTGAACATCAAAAAGCTCCTGAACATCAAAGATATATTGTTAACCTTGTGCTTAAACCGAATCGGTGGGGTAGAAATTTCACTTTAAGTTTATGAGTGATTTTACGGCTATTGATTTTGAGTTAGCCAGCTCGGAAAAAAACAGTGTGTGCTCGGTTGGTATAGTTAAGGTTAAAAACGGAGTGGTTGTCGATGAGTTTTATTCACTAATAAGGCCACCTAAAAATAGGTATATGTGGCAAACCACACGGGTGCATGGCATTTCGCCAAAAGATACAAAAGGAGCTCCGAATTTTAATCAAGTTATTGATAAGATTAGACCTTTATTAACTGGTCAGCGTATGGTTGCACATAATGCTGATTTTGATAGGAGCGTTTTATTAGAAATTTTTCGCTATTACAATTTGCCGTTAGCTGGTATAGAAACTAGAAATTGGCATTGTACAGTAAAGTTGTATAAAGAGATGGGTTTCCACAAAACTAGGTTAAACCGACTTTGTGAAATTATGAATGTCTCGTTAAATCATCACGATGCACTGTCGGATGCAAAGGCTTGTGCAAGTTTGTTTTTAAAGAAAAAAGAAGCTAAAAGGATGGTCTCGAGATTGGTAGAAGAAAAATAAAAGATAGTAAAATATTTATGGGAAAGATTGTAAACGTCATTCTGTCTGGTGGGGTAGGATCTAGGCTGTGGCCGCTATCCAGAAAATCCAAACCTAAGCAGTATTTGCCTATATTTTCAGGTAAATCATTATTTGAATTGGCTGTCGATAGGAATTCGAGGATTGCCCAAGAGGTGTTATTGGTTGCCAGTGAGAGCAACCTTGAATTGGCAAATCCAGCTTTACAGGGCGTTTCACACCGTATAGTTGTAGAATCTGTTCCAAGGAATACTGCAGCAGCAATTGCCTTTGCTGCTTTTGCTTTGGAAAAAGATGATGTTATGCTGGTGACCCCTTCAGACCATTTAGTTGAAAATCAGGAGGATTATAAAAGTGCTATAGAGCACGGGGTTAAGTTTGCTGAAAAAGATAACATAGTTACTTTTGGGATAGTACCACATTATCCGGAAACTGGATACGGTTATATTGAGCATGAGGGAAACGATGTCATTTCTTTTCGGGAGAAACCCAATGAGAGTACGGCGAAGGAATTTTTGCAGAGAAAGAGATTCTTATGGAACTCAGGAATCTTTTGTTTTAAAGCTGGGGTTTTCTTAGAAGAGCTAGAGCGTTATTCACCGGCTGTTTTTTTAGCAGCGAAAGAAGCATTTCAGAATTCTAAAGAAGATATTATCGACAAGGAGCTTAGCTTAGCCATTCCGTCTATCAGTGTAGATTATGCTGTAATGGAGAAGAGTGATAGGATTAAGGTTGTCCCCGCTAAGTTTAAATGGTCTGATATGGGGGCTTTTGATTCTCTGTACGAACACCTTAAGGACAACGGGCACCCTACCGATGAAAACGGTAATATGGTAATAGGCGATACAGATAAAGAAATTGCATTTGTAGGATTGAAAGATACGATAGTTGTTTCAACCGATGATGCTTTGTTAGTTTTGGACATGAATTCTGCACAAAAAGTAAAGGATTTGTACGAGTCTCTTCAAGAGAACAATTCCGACCTAATAGAGTAGTGTTTTAAATGGGATGTCCATAAAAAAAGCTCTCATAAAGTATCCTAAACTTGATGAGAGCTTTTTTGTAAGTTTTTATCAGTTATTTAATGGATCTAAAAATCCTACTCCAGCGGATTTTATCTATAAACGTACCGTCTTTATCCCAGCTCATAAAGACAAAAGATGCTTTCCCAACGATATGATCTTCAGGAACAAATCCCCATCCTCTTGAATCCAGAGAGTTATGACGATTGTCGCCCATCATCCAATAATAATCCATTTCGAAAGTATATTCATCGGCCAGTTTCCCATCGATAAATATTCCATTGCTGTTTTCTTCAAGCTTCTTACCTTCGTATATTGTAATGGCTCTTTCGTACAAGGGAAGTGTTAAACTATCAAGTTCGACGGTCCACCCTTTCTTAGGAAGAGTGATAGGTCCAAAGTTGTCATAATTCCACACTTTGTCCTTGTAGAAAGGAAAGGCTTGTATGCTTGCAGAATCATCGGAGTCATCGAATATATTTGCAGTTACTTGCTTAACATTTGCCCAAGTCGAAACCTCATGAGCTTCTTCCTCAGTCATGTGAATTACATAAAAGCCTTTTGAAGGCATGGAGTTCATTTCGTCCAATTCTAAACGCTTTTCTATAATCCGCTGAGGATTTAAACCATTAGGCTCAGAAATTACAATGTAGGCTAGCTGTAAGTCTTTGCTCTTGTAAGACACCTCGCCATTGACATATACGGTGCCTTCTTTTGATTCTATCTTGTCTCCTGGTATACCGATAGCACGCTTAATGTAGTTTTCTCTTTTATCTACTGGCCTGTTAAATGGTTCATCTGCCTCCATAGGGTAGTTGAATACTACCACATCATTTCTCTTGATTTCAGTAAATCCAGGCAGTCTTTTATAAGGTACTTTGACCCACTCTAGATAAGCTTTTCCTTGTGTCACAGGCATAGTATGGTGTGCAAAGGGAAATGCAATTGGAGTCATGGGTATTCTAGGGCCATAACTAAGCTTACTAACAAATAAGAAGTCACCTACTAAGAGGCTCCTCTCCATCGATCCGGTGGGAATCATGTAAGCTTCAATTAAAAACCCACGGATTAAAGAGGCGGCAACAGTGGCGAATATTATAGCATCAGCCCATTCTCTGCCAACAGATTTTTTGTAAGGGTATTTCTTTTTAAACTCTTCACTTTGTGGTTGGCCTAAGTATTTTAAATCTTTATCGGCACCCCACATAGGAAGGAATATGAAAGGGAATAGCACGGCAACGGCATTATGCCAGAAGCGTTGTAATCCGAATGATTTAATAAAATCCAGGTAGAGTGCGTAAAAAATAAATATGTTTACGATAGGCACAATCAAGAGGATTACCCACCATGTTGGTCTTCCCGTTAACTGGGCTAAAACATACTCTCTATAAAACGGAATAAGTGCTTCCCAACCTTGTTTTCCAGCCTTTTTGAATAACAGCCAAAGTCCGTATAAGGAAATTGCCAGTAAGATTCCAATTAGTATAAACCACATAACCTATTAATTGTTAAAATCAAAAATATCAGTTACAGAATAGAACCCTTTTTTTCCGAGGAGCCATTCTGCAGCTATTACTGCACCTAAAGCGAAACCATCTCTGCTATGTGCGGTGTGCTTGAACTCCAGCTGGTCGACTTCAGAGCTGTAGAGCACTGTATGGGTGCCGGGGACATCATCTATGCGCAAGCTTTCTATCAGCAAGTCTTCCTTTTTTGGAATTACGTTGTCTTCCATGTCGACCAAATGATTGACCCATTGCTTTTTGCTGTCTAAATTTTCTAGTATACCTTCTGCTATACTAATCGCAGTACCACTAGGGGCATCTAGCTTTTGAGTATGGTGAATTTCTTCCACTTGAACATCGTACTGTTTATACGGGCTCATTACTTTGGCCAAAACCTTGTTGATATGAAAGAAGATGTTTACACCTATGCTGAAGTTGGAACCCCAAAGTAGCGATTGATCGTTTTCGAGGCATTTTTTTTCTATTTCCTCAAGCTGCTCGTACCAGCCGGTTGTTCCGATGACTAGTGGAATGTTATGGTCTAGACAAAAGTGTATGTTATCCAAAATCCCTTGGGGAGTACTGAAATCAATAGCGATATCGTAATCTGGCAGGTCTTCGACCTTTAACGTTGACCGATTGTTTTCATCTATAATGTAAACAACTTGGTGTCCTCTTTTTTGGACAAACTTTTCAATAAGCTGGCCCATTTTGCCGTAGCCAAATAAAATTACTTTCATATCTTTAATTTCTTTGTCTTTTTGATTAGTGTAAAGTTAAGGTTAATTTCAGTCCAGGGACAAACTTTCCTTGAAAAATGTTGGAAGGAGATTGCATCGCTAGGACCTGAGAAGCAGGCAATACTGTTGGGCTTAATTTCACATTAAAGTCATCGCTAATGCTCCATCGATTTTTCAACATAGAGTCCACATAAGCTTCAACAATATTAAGACCATACCAACCTACGGTTGCTAATATGGTGAGATCACGGTTTCGTCGGCCGTAGTCTTTTTGCCTTATCAACCCGTCACTCTGTTCAAAGCCTAGGAGATCTTCATCTCGCTTATCTCCGTTATTCTCCATCCTATAGGCAATTTCGTTTAGAAATTTTTTATAATACCATTGCCAAAAGTCGAAAACTAGATAGCTCGTTACAAAACCTCCGTAAATAACTGGGACTTTTATCCACCATAAGCCACCGTTGGTATACTGACCCCAACCGGGAACAAAGATAGATCTCCTCCATGCTGCCCTAGATACACGCTCTATTTCTAAGCGTGCTGAATCTTTTTTTATTCCTTTATAATAATATTTTTCTCTCTCTCTTTCCTCTTTTTTACGTGCTCTTCTTTCTGCACGAGTTTCTTTTTTCGTCGTGTCTTGCAACGCTTCATGAGATTCGCTTAAAGAATCTATGCCGAGGGTGTCTTGCTGAATAAGCGTATCGATTAATGCTATACTGTCCTTCTGGTTTATGGAATCCGTTATACTATCTACTTGCTGAAAAAGAACAACACCTTGATCAACAGGAGTTAATTCTCTATACAGGCTTCCTTCTTGAGCCTGGGTCGTATATACGACTAGAAAGCTAAATAAACATAGGAGAAAGCCCTTCATTACCAGTCTAAAAGTTCTAATATTCTGTTAAGATCTTCCTCCGATTCAAAGGGTATCTGGATTGCACCTTTTCCTTTGTTTCCAGCAAGATTTAATTTCACCTTACTAGAAAATCTAGAGGTTAAGTCGTCTTGTATTTTTTTATATTCGAATGGCAAGTCTTTTTTGCCTTCTGCTTTTTTAGTTTTTTCTTTCCCTTGGATACTGCGTACCAGCTCCTCGGTTTTCCTAACCGATAAACCTTTGGTAAGGATTTCCTGAAATACAAATAGTTGTTTCTCGACTTCTGGAATGTTGATTATGGCCCGTGCATGCCCCATTGTTAACTGCTCATCTCGAATAGCGGCTTGGATTATCGGTGGAAGCTTAAGTAAGCGTAAATAGTTAGCAACTGTTGAACGGTTTTTACTAACCCTGTTGCCTAGTTCTTCTTGCTTCAGATCGCATTCTTCGATCATCCGTTGAAAGCTTAGCGCTATCTCAATTGCGTTGAGGTTTTCTCTTTGAATATTCTCAATCAATGCCATCTCCAGCATCTGTTGATCATTCGCCGTTCTTACATATGCGGGGATAGTTTCAATCTCTGCTAGCCTAGTAGCTCGCAGCCTTCTTTCACCACTAATCAGCTGGTATTGATTCTTACCGACCTCCCGAACCGTTATAGGCTGGATTAACCCTTGAAGCTTAATGGACTCAGATAAGTCTTGTAAGGCTTCCGGATCAAACTCTGTACGCGGCTGAAAAGGATTGACGCTTATATCCTCAACTCTTATAAAATTTATACTCCCTGCTGTTGGTGCAGGGTTTGAAATGGCTTTTTTATCTACCACACGCTTTGAAGATTGTATATCCTCATCCTTCAACAAAGCACCAAGCCCTTTACCTAATCCAATTTTTCTCTGTTGTGCTGCCATTTTTATTATTTTACCGATATTTCTTTGTGACCTTGATCTTCCTGCGTTAAACCGTTTTTTTGTAGGATCTCTCTAGCTAGGTTCAGATAGTTAACGGCTCCTCGGCATGATGCATCGTGCATGATTACCGATATTCCAAAACTAGGAGCTTCGCTTAACCTCGTATTTCTTTGAATGATGGTATCGAAGACCAAATCGTCAAAGTGCGTTCTTACTTCTTCGACCACTTGGTTTGATAGTCGTAAACGAACATCATACATGGTTAATAAGATGCCTTCTATTTCAAGTTTGGTGTTCAGACGGTTTTGAACGATTTTAATGGTGTTCAGTAATTTCCCTAGACCCTCTAATGCAAAGTACTCACATTGAACGGGTATGATTACCGAATCCGATGCGGTTAATGCATTTATTGTAATTAGTCCTAATGAAGGAGAGCAATCTATGATGATGAAATCATAATCATCGGCCACTTCTTCTAAAATACGCTTCATTTTAAATTCCCTATCATCGAGGTTGATCATCTCGATCTCTGCACCTACTAGATCAATGTGTGCAGGTAATAAATCTAAGTTCGGCGTTTCTGTAGCTTGGATCGCATCTCTAGGACTGGCATTATTAACTAAGCATTCGTAGATGCTTGTTTTAATGGTTCTAGGGTCGAAACCTATACCTGATGTTGAATTGGCTTGCGGATCAGCATCTACCAATAAAGTTTTGTACTCCAAGACAGCTAAGCTTGCAGCTAAATTTATGCTTGTTGTTGTTTTCCCAACTCCACCTTTTTGGTTGGCTATTGAAATTATCTTTCCCATTAGTTTGAACCCCAGTTGTTGATGTTTGTCTTTTAGAGAGACTATAAGTACATTATAGAGTCAAAAATACAATACATCGCGATATAAAATATTTAAATCGTGTTAAATTCCTATTTTTGCTCATCAAAGAAATACATAAGCTCTCGGGTGCTAAGATACAAAAAAAGATACACCTGATGAGTATTCATAGGTAAGCAAAACGAAAGATAATAAAAATGAACTTAATCATTTCAGGAACAAATAGGCCAAATAGCTATTCTGAAAAAGTAGCGAATTATTATTTGAGTAAACTATCAGAAGATGGAGAAGGTTGGAGGCTACTTTCTTTAAATGAACTTCCAGAATCATTCGTTTTTTCGGATATGTATGGGAAAAGGAGTTCTGCGTTTCAAGGAATACAGGAAATGGTTTCAGAAGCAAAGAAAATCGTTTTTGTGATTCCAGAATACAATGGGAGCTTCCCGGGCATATTAAAAGCTTTTGTGGACGCATTGAGCTTTCCACATTCTTTTCACCATAAAAAAGCAGCATTAATAGGTTTGTCAAGCGGAAAATACGGTAATATTCGAGGTGTTGATCACTTCACGGGGGTTTGTAACTATCTGAGAATGCACGTGCTGCCCTTGAAGATCCATATTCCAAGTATTTTAACAGAAATTGACGAAGATGGTACAATTAAAGAGGGGACTGCTAGGCAATTTATGGACGAACAGATAAAAGAAATTAAGGAGTTTTAGCGCTTCTTATTTTTTAAAAAACAGCTGAATCGCTTTCCGCTCGCTGTAGACAACTAGTGCTGTAAATGTAATGAATAAGAGGTTGCTAGAAAGGAAGTTCGCCTCTAAGATCTCAAAGCAAGACCACGATAAAAAGGTTCCAATAAGGATGTAGAAGCAGAGCTTATTGACTTTGTATGGAATCGGGTAGTTTTTTTGCCCCCAGATGAAGCTAAATAACACCATGGTTAAATAAGCTGTTGTGGTGGCCAGAACGGCTCCTACGTATGAATATATCGGGACTAATAGGTAGGTTAGTACTACGGTTACAATAGCCCCAATCCCTGAAATGTAAATAGCGTATCGTGTTTGATCAGTTAATTTGTACCAAATCGAAAGGTTGATATAAATTCCCAATAACACGTAATTCAGCAGTAAAAAGGGTATGATAAACAGCCCTGACCAATAAGCTTCTTGGTTTTCTCCAACCCCTCCGACGAAATATTGAAGCCAGCTAATATTGGCGGATAAGCCTACCATCACAAGGACCATAGTGATTACGAAATATTCCATTATTTGAGCGTACACTTTCTGGGCATCGAGCTCTTTTGCATAAGAGAAAAAGAAGGGTTCTGCTCCTAGCCTAAAGCCGGTGACAAACAAATTTAAGAATACTGCAATTTTAGAAACAGCACCGTATACACCTAAATCTATAGCACCTTGCTCACCAGGTAAAAGTTTAGGAAATAGCATTTTATCCACATGCTCATTGATAATGAACGATAAATTTGCAATAAAGATTGGAAAGCTATAGCGTAGCATTTCCTTGGCTACGGGTTTATCTATGGTGAGTTTAACTGTTTTTATTTCAGGTATTAAAAAGAATAAAGTTAGGATACTGGCTGCTAAATTAGCAATAAAAACAAAGCCAATCCATGGTCCGCTCGATGCTATGGAGAAGGTATACCCTAGTACTTCAAAGGGAGCAAGCTTAGGTAGAATGATTAATAGCAATACATTTAATCCAATATTGGTTAGGATATTGAGAACTTTTATGAGCCCAAATCGTAGTGCTTTCTGTTGTGCTCTTATTTTTGCGAAAGGAACAACAGCTAGGGCGTCGGCAACTAGGATTCCCGCAAAAACCTTTGTGTATAACTTGTATAATCCAGTATGTTCTGGAGTTGGGCTCAGCCAGTTTGCTATAGGATTTACGAATACGAGAACTGTTGTTAAAAAAACGACACTTAGAATTAAGATAATCGTGAAGCTGTTGTTATATACCCTATTTCTATCTTCTTTTTGTGTTTTTTCTATAAACCGAAAATAGGTCGTCTCCATTCCGAATGCTAAGAGTGCATTTAAAAGAGCGGACCATGCGTATAGGGTTGTGAAAACACTATACACAGATGGCCTGAATAAGGTCACATAAAATGGAGTGAGTAAAAAATTCAGTAATTTAGTTATAATGGTCGATAAGCCATAAATAACAGTATCACTGAGGAATTTTTTGACAGGCTGCATTCTGAATGGTTATTTTCGTCGAACTACAAAATTTGTATATCCTTTAACAATTCCAGGAGTTTTGTGGACCTCTAGCACTTCGGCATGGTCGGGGCCTTTGTGGCACCATTCTAGAAATAAATCCATTTTGTGCTTCTTGCCTTCTGCTTCTATTAGGACCGATCCGTCCTCTAGGTTCATAACATATCCTTGTATGCCGAGTTGATCGGCTACTGATTTGGTAGTAACACGAAAATATACACCTTGTACCTTCCCTGTAACTTTTATCGTCAGGTTTTCCATGGAACAAAGTAAAGCA
>DXEZ01000078.1 GCA_019114715.1 Candidatus Sphingobacterium stercoripullorum
AAAAGAGCGTGCCAATTAGACACGCTCTTTTGCTTACTTACTTACTTTAATTTAAACTTGGATTAATCCATTTGTGCTATGAAGACCCCTTGTTGGTCTATTAGCTCTTTTTTCTCAATGATTTCTTTTAAAGATATTTGACCAATAATATAATTGAAATCTTTACTAGAATACCTCTCTTCGATGTTATCAAAGTTTACTTTTTCTAATAAACTTTCATCGCTAAACCTCAAGTATACCCGAAGTTGGTAATGGGTGGTGTACTCTACCGGTTTATCCACTAAGTGTTTTTTATACTCGTATTTATAGCCGTATCGAAGTGCAGTGATGTCTGATAAGACAGCTGATCCCGTAGGGTGTCCGCCGGCACCTTTTCCGTAGAAAAATTGCTCATCTGCGAAAGCTGCCCTAACTAGTACTCCATTGTTCTCGTTTTCAACAGCATAAAGTATACTTTCTTTAGGGACAAACTTGGGGAGTACATATAAAACAATTTGGTTGCCATCTACCTCTTTGGCTAGGGGTAGAAGCTTAATTTTAAGGTTCTTCTCCTTTGCAAACTTTACATCTGCATCTCCCAGCTTATCGATACCTATATTTAATATTTTATCGGGATTGACGTATAGCCCGTAAGCATGGTATGCAACAATGGCCAATTTAAATTTGGGATCGTAGCCCCCTACGTCTAAAGTAGGATCTGTTTCTGCAAAACCATAGTCTTGAGCTTGTTTTAAAGCGTCGTCGTAACTTTGTCCCTCGTTAAATACTTTAGAGAGTATATAGTTGGAAGATCCGTTAAATATTCCTGATACTGAATGCAATAATTCATTATCGTAATATTCTTCGAGATTTCTGATGATTGGTATACTTCCACATACAGACCCTTCATAAAGTAAGGACGAGCCAGTCTCATGTTGAATGTTAACTAAGCTTTCTAGGTTGTTTGCAAGCATTTTCTTGTTTGCTGAAACAACGTTTTTTCCCGCCTTTAACGCTTTGACTGTAATGTCGTATGCTGCATCTGCATCGTCAATTAGCTCCACCACCGTATTTATCTCTGGGTCTTGGAGTACCGCGTTAGCATCAGTTGTAAATAAGCTGGAAGGTAAGGACCGTTTTTTGTCTTGATTTTTAATAACGAATTTTTTGATTTCAAGATTGAGGTCCTTGGTTTTTATGATGTCGTAAAGTCCTTGTCCGACTACGCCAAAACCAAACATACCTATGACTAGTTTATTACTCATGAATTTTCTTTGTTTTATAATTGTATGGCTCACTGGAGTGAGCCTATACGAATTTTCAAATTAATTGGATTTCCCACTTCCTTTAAAGGGAGTGTAGTGGTTATTTTATTTTAGCAAAAGCTTGTTCTAAGTCTGATTTAATGTCGTCAACGTGTTCGATTCCTACCGATAAACGTAAAAGACCTTCATAAGCACCCGCTGCGTCTTTTGCTTCACTACTCAGTTGTTGGTGGGTGGTAGCCGCAGGGTGTATAATAAGGGTTTTCGTGTCTCCCACATTGGCAACATGGCTGACCAACTCCAAGGCGTCGATAAATTGATTCGCTTTTTCTGCACCTCCTTTTATGATGAAGGAAAGGACACTTCCGTATCCATTTCTAAGGTATTTATGTGCTAATGTATGATGCGGGGAGCTCTTTAAGCCCGGGTAATTCACCTGCTCGACTTGAGGATGAGTTTCTAACCATTTTGCAACTTCTAATGCGTTGTCTACATGTCTTTGAACTCTTAAGGATAGAGTTTCAAGTCCTTGGTTTAGTAGAAATGAGTTGAATGGTGCTAGTGCTGGTCCAAAGTCGCGGAGACCTTCAACACGTGCGCGAATAATGAATTGAATATTTCCTAGCTCGCTATTTACTCCAAAAACATCTGAGAAAACTAGTCCGTGATAACCTTCTGAAGGCTCACTAAATTGCTTGAACTTACCGTTACCCCAATTGTAGTTTCCTGCATCTACTATAACCCCTCCAATACTACTTCCGTGACCACCAATCCACTTTGTTGCAGATTGAACGACGATATCTGCGCCGTGTTCAATAGGCCTGAATAGGTATCCTGCTGCCCCGAAAGTGTTATCAACTATTAAAGGCAGATCGTGTTTTTTCGCAATAGAAGCGATTTGTTCGAAATCTGGAATATTAAAGCTTGGGTTGCCGATTGTTTCCAGGTAAATAGCTTTCGTATTTTCGTCAATCAGTCCTTCTATAATTTCTGGGTCGCTATGTTTTGCTAAACGCGCCTCTATACCCAGCCTTTTGAAGGACACCATAAACTGGTTGTAGGTGCCTCCATATAGATCCGATCCCGAGACAAAGTTATCGCCACTCTCTAAAATATTCGTGAGCGCTATAAATTGCGCAGCTTGTCCTGAGGATACTGCCAATGCAGCAACACCACCTTCTAAAGCAGCAATGCGCTTTTCGAATGCATCGGTTGTAGGATTCATGATCCGGGTGTATATATTTCCGAATTCTTTTAAAGCGAATAAGTTAGCACCATGCTCTGCGTTATTAAATACAAACGATGAGGTTTGGTATATAGGTAAAGCTCTTGAGCCGGTTGTAGGATCTGGTTCTTGACCAGCATGAACCTGTAGTGTTTCGAATTTGTAATTGTTAGTTGACATATCTTATTTGTAAAAATGGGTGTTGTTTTAATTATTTAAGCATGTACATGTCTGCCTGTCTTTCAGATAGCTAGGTCGTTTAGTCACTGCGAATAGATCGACTACGATGAGTTGTTAGTGAGTAAACGACCAACACATTCGCATATTCACAAGCCCTTGTGAAAAGCAACCTATTAAAAACACTTTAACAGTGTATGAGAACTTAAAGAATGTATTTGTTAAATTCATTGTCTTTAAAAATTTATATTTCCAAAAATTTTATTTTGGACAGGAATTGGCACCTTTTCATTAGCTGCTGGTTGCCAGTGGGTCATCGAGCCTGTCTCTTACCACTTCTTTATAAATCAAGACCTGTTTTATTAGGTTTTGATTAGCATGAATTATTTTCATGCGCCTTTAATTGACCGACAAATATAAAGCTTGGGTTTTAATTATCCAAATAGTGAGACAAATAAATTCTACTAAACAGCTAGGGTTTTAAATGATTAAGCTTGATAAAGTTGAAAGTATGTTTGATGTTTTCAAATGTTTTTTTAATCCACCCAGAAGATTGTATTTTTACAAATTGTGGAAAAGCAATTACCAAAAGGCGTGGAATACTCCTTTAAGTGTAGTAGTTTTTTAGGTTATGAGCTGAAAATAGTCGGGAATCAAAGGGTCTAACAAAACAATAATATTCGTTATATGCAGATATCTTTAAAAAATAAAAATGCATTAATTGGAGGAGCTAGCTCTGGCTTAGGGAAAGCCATTGCCATTCAACTGGCGCAATGTGGTGCTCAGGTCACTGTAATTGGAAGGAATCAAGCAAAATTGGACGCTGTGGTTGAAAAGCTAGATACATTTAATGGAGGAGGTAATGCTTCTTTGCTTACCGATTACAATGATTTTCAGACCTATCAAAAAGATATTTCTGGGTTTTTTGAGAAAAACCAAGTAGATATATTGGTCAATAATACACAAGGTCCAAGCTCTGGAAATGTTTTTGATAAAACCGTGGATGATTATCAAAAGGCATTTGATCTGTTGTTTCAAGTAGCGGTCTATACTAGTAAATTAGCTTTGAAAGGCATGTTGGATAAAAGGTCAGGTCGCATTATTAATTTGTCTTCTATGACTGTTAAAGAGCCTCAGAACCAATTGGTTTTATCTAATACTATGCGTGCGGCTTTATGCAGTTGGAGTAAGAGTCTCTCCAATGAGGTAGCTGATCGTGGGGTGACGGTTAATAGTATTCTTACTGGCTTTTTCGACACGGAGCGTTTGAAAGAATTAGCGAAAAACCAATCGGCTAAATCGGGGATGCTTGTTGAGGAAATTGAAAATAATCGCCTTTTAGGGATACCCGCAAAACGGTTAGGTCAAGTGGAAGAGTACGGATACTTAGTTGCTTTTTTAGCATCAAAGTACGCCTCTTATATCACTGGAGCTGCAATTCCTATAGATGGAGGTGTTGCTAATTCTTTTATTTAAAGTTTGCTATAGCTCTTTTCTTAGCCTAGCCACTGGTATGCCTAATGCTTCTCGGTACTTTGCTACGGTTCTTCTGGCTATATGGTAACCTTTTTCTTTTAATATTTTTGTGAGCTTAACGTCTGCTAGAGGTTTGGTCTTGTCTTCGTTATTAATACACTCTTCTAAGATCTTTTTCACCTCTATGTTCGAGACTTCCTCACCGGATTTAGTCTGTATAGCCTCTGAAAAGAATGATTTTAATAAAAATGTTCCAAACTCTGTTTGAACGTACTTTGAGTTAGCAACGCGGGAAACGGTAGAAATATCCATATCGATTTTATCGGCGATGTCTTTTAGTATCATGGGTTTTAAATCCCTTTCATCACCTGATAAAAAATAAGAGTACTGGAATTCCATTATAGCGTTCATTGTTTTCAAGAGTGTTTGCTGTCTTTGCTTGATGGCATCTATAAACCACTTGGCAGAGTCTAGTTTTTGCTTTACAAACTGAACCGCCTCCTTCATTTTTTTATCGTTTTTTTCCGCTTTCTCATAATGCTCAAACATGTCTTGGTAGGTTTTAGAGACTCTGAGCTCAGGTGCATTTCTCCCGTTGAGGGTTAGCTCCAAGTTCCCCTCGTTATTGCGGATGTGGAAGTCGGGAATGACGTGGAGTTGCTTCGCCACGGTAGTGCCTGAATCACCTGGTTTGGGATTTAGCCTAAGAATCTCATCGATGATGATTTTTAATTCCTCTGAATCAACACCAAGCTGCTTTTCAATTTTATCGTAATGCTTTTTTGTAAACTCATTCAGGTATTTACTTACGACTAATGTAGCTTGTTTTACAGTTTCATTAGTTTGGTCTTTTTTGGCAAGCTGTAGGAGTAAGCATTCCTGTAGGTTCCTTGACCCTATACCTGGAGGGTCAAAAGTTTGAACTTTTTTTAATACCGATTCTACCTGTTCTTCTTCAACAATCATGTTTTTTGAAAAAGCTAAGTCATCTACAATAGATTCTAATGGTCTTCTCAAGTAGCCATCGTCATCTAAGCTGCCGATTATTTGGTTGCCGATCAAGTAGTCTGTCTCAGACATGGGTGTTAGATCGAGCTGGTTCAATAAACGTTCGTAAAAAGAATATTGCAAGACGACGGGGATTTCTTTTTTATCATCCTCGTCATCTGGAGAGTAGTTGGAGGAATATTCCTGTGGACTCTCCTCTTCTTGAATATATTCTTCTACACTGAATTCTTCCTCAACACTTGGCTCTTCCGTCGTATCGGCTTCATCCCCATCATTGTCGGGATATTCCTCTTCTGGCTCATGCATGTTTGCTAGGCTGTCGTCTTCTAAAGCCGGGTTCTCTTCCAGTTCTTCTTTGATTCTAGCGTCCAAAGAAGCAGTAGGAACCTGCAACAGCTTAATGAACTGTATCTGTTGAGGAGAAAGTTTCTGTAAAAGCTTTTGTTGTAACGTTTGCTTTAACATAAATGCGTGATTTAATGACTGTAAAAATAGTGAAATTTAATTACTATCTATATAACATCAAATAATTTGTAGCTAGCTGGTTGTTATATAGTCGGTTCTTTACTTATGGAGGCTACTTTATTAGTAGTTTTTTTGAAAAACGACCATATAAGATAGTAATCTTAGCATAATGCATAAATTTTTTAGTGGCTTCTGGTGACCAGTTGCTTGAATTGTAACCAATATTCACGTTCTTTGCTATAGACTTTTGCATCTATGCTTTCTAAATGTATTTTTTTTCTTACTTTTAGTAGCATATTGTAAGAAGTAGACGTTTAGTAATAAAACAGATTATTTATAACCTCATGAAAATAAGAAGTTTAGTCCCAGTGTTTTATATGTTGGTGTTTTTTCTTCTTCCCGCGACAAGTTTTGGTCAATATTTTGGTCAGAATAAAATGCGCTATAAGAAATTAAACTTTGAAGTATACGACTCACCCCACTTTAATCTTTACTATTACCTAGAAAACGATTCCATGGTCAATTGGATTGCTAAGGAGAGTGAAGTGTGGTATTCCATGCACCAGCAAGTGTTTCAAGATACTTTTCTTCGGAAAAACCCCATTATACTTTATAATAACCACCCCGACTTTCAGCAAACGACTGCTATTAGTGGAGAGATCGGTGTAGGTACAGGAGGTGTTACTGAAGCATTTAAGCAGCGTGTTGTGATGCCAATTATGCAGATCAATCAGCAAACTAGACATGTGTTAGGTCATGAGCTTGTTCACGCCTTCCAGTATAGAGTTATTATGGAAGGTAATGACAGTACTCGACTCGAGAATATTGCTAATATCCCTTTATGGATGGTAGAAGGGATGGCGGAGTATTTTTCTATAGGAAAAAAAGATGCTTTCACCTCCATGTGGATGCGTGATGCGTACGCCGACAAGGATATTCCATCCATTAGGCAGTTGACAGAGCAGTCTAATAAATACTTCCCGTACCGATTCGGTCAGGCTTTTTGGTCCTATATTGGTTCTACTTACGGAGATACCGTCATTATGCCATTGTTTATAGAGACGGCAAAACACGGTCATGAGTATGCTTTTCGTAAAGTGTTTGGCTACGATGCGCAAACTATTTCTACACTTTGGAAGAACAGTCTCGAGGACGCCTATCGCAAGCTAGGGAAAGATACCACCTCCAATCCAATTGGTACAAAGTTGTTAAGTAGAGAAAACTCCGGGAGGATGAATGTCTCTCCTAGTATATCGCCTGATGGGAATTACATCGCTTTTCTTTCTGAAAGGGATTTATTTAGTATCGATTTGTTTTTAGCCGATGCGCATACAGGAGAGGTGATTCGAAAATTAGGAAGCAGATTGACCAATAAGGATATCGATGAGTTTAGTTTTATAGAATCAGCAGGGACTTTTTCACCAGACAGCAAGAAGTTCGCGTTTAGTGTTTTTAGTGAGGGGAAAAGTAAATTGATGATAGTGGATGTAAATTCCGGTAAGACCGATGGAGTCACAGCGATGGGGGAGATCGAAGAATTTGCTAACATCACTTGGGCACCCCAAGGAAATGAAGTCGCTTTTTCTGGTCTCAAAAATGGGCACAGTGATTTATACACCTATAATTTAGAAACTAAGGAGTTGACGCAGCTCACCGATGATGTTTACTCTGACTTTCAGCCCAGTTATTCGCGTGATGGGCGAACCCTTGTTTTTAGTACCGACCGGGTTTCTTTGCAATCCGACAACAAGTCGGTTGACATACCGATGAACCTTGCCGTTATAAATTTGGAGACCTTAGAGGTCAACAACATCGATGTGTTCCCTGGAGCAAACAATTTAAACCCGCAATTTTCTGCATCTGGTGAGGAAATATACTTTTTATCCAATAGCGATGGATTCAGAAACTTATACCGCTATTCTTTGGCTAATGACAAAGTGGAGAGGCTAACAGAATACTTCACCGGAATTAGTGGAATAACTGAGTATTCTCCAGCCTTGAGTTTATCTTTCTCGGATGATATCGTTTATAGCTATTTTAAATCGGGAGAGTATTCTGTATATAAGGCGAAGCCAAGTGACTTTATGCCAGTGGAGGTGAATCCTGCAGAGGTTGATTTTGAAGCAGCCATGCTTCCCCCTAATATCGATAGGGGTGTTAACGTGGTGAATACGAACCTTCAAAACTTCAATCTTTATGAAAGAATAGGGGATAATCAAATTAAGAGCATTCCTTATAAGTCCAAATTTAAACTGGACTATCTGACTGGAAGCGGGATAGGCGTTTCAGTAGGTTCTCGTTACGGCGCAGGTATAGCCAGTGGTATTCAAGGTATATTTTCCGATATCTTAGGCTATAATCAAATTTTTGCGGCACTTAATATCAACGGTGAAGTATATGACTTTGGTGGGCAAATAGCCTATATCAACCAGAGGAGCCGGTGGAACTGGGGTGGAGCGATATCGCATATTCCATACCTATCGGCATTTAGTGAGTATGCAAATGAAGATTTTGGCGCAGGACCTGAGCCTTCCATTAATACCTACATGATCCGAACTTTCCAGCAGCAGGCAGAAGCCTTTGTGGCTTACCCATTTAATCGGCACCACAGGTGGGAAGTTGGAGGGGCGATTGCTCGATATAGCTATCGGGTAGATAAATGGAGGCAAAGTTATTACGGGTTCTATGGAGATAGACAAAAAGTTTCAAACGAAGAATTGAGCAGTAGATATAATTTAGGAAACCTGGACCCCTTTGTTATTCAACAGGTCAACACGGGCTTTGTTGGCGACAATGCTGTTTTTGGTATCGCGGCGCCTTTACAAGGATTTCGTTACAGATTGGGAGCTGAACAGTATTTCGGAGATTATAATTTTACTGCATGGAATATTGACTTAAGGAAATATAACCGGTATAAGCCTGTTACTTTAGCTGCTAGGTTCTATTCTTATATGCGAACAGGAAAAGACGATCAAGCACTTTATCGCCTGTTTATTGGCTACCCTTATTTAATAAGAGGGTATGAGACTGGAAACTTTGATAATACTGGGAAAACAACGATGAGTGATTTAATGGGGTCTAAAA
>DXEZ01000014.1 GCA_019114715.1 Candidatus Sphingobacterium stercoripullorum
GCAACTTTGGATTTTTCAGCTTCTAAGAGGCGCTCGTAGAGCTCAATGATTTTATCAATGGGGTCGATTGAGCACATGTAGTTGTTGTTATTTGTGCTACTATCTTGGAAAGTATTATTAATAATATTAAACACGGCCTCTTCGTTGAAGTTCTCTATACCCTCTGGTGTAACCCCTAATATTTTGGCTACTTGCGCCAGTAAGTCTGCTTCTATGGTAGCGCTATTTTCAATATTGGATATAGTCTGTTGGCTTACGCCTAGTTCAATAGCTAGAACTCCTTGTTTCATTCCTCGGAGTTCTCTAATGCGGCTTATTTTTCTGCCTATGTGGCTTGTTGTCTGGGCTGTGTTCATAAACCAAAGTTAATAAAAATAGATGATTATAGATACGAAAGATCTTCATTTGGTATAAAACAAGGAGCGCTTGGTAAAATACAATGTTACTTGGTTTTATACAGAGGGTATTGGTTCGGTAAACGAGATATAAGGCGTTTCTTTGACTAGAAACTAATTGATTATATTATGCATCACATCGAATATGAAAACAGCTATCTAACGCTACTTACCGGTAAGGAGATATTAAATCCTTATCTCGTTTTAAAAGAGGTGTTTAAAGGTTCTTCATCACCTGTAGCTCTGCAGGATGAGCTCTATGAATTGTTGACAGCTATTATGCGGCCTAATTACTGGAGGTCTTATCAATCTCCATTGGTGCTCTATAAAAAGTATAAGAAGTTATTACGACTGTTTGAAGCTGGGTGGTTGATTCAAAAAATTAGGCCTGAGTTTGATTTAAGTGAAAAGCTAAGCATACCCTTTAAGGAGGTCAAGGTTGATGAAATTAAATCGCAAGGATTTAAACCTGGCTCTGACCCTTTAACAAATGAATACCAATCGCTTGTTCAATTTTACTGCTCATATTCTCTTTCTAGTTTAGGAAGAGAAGTTTATTGCTTGTTATTTGATGGGTTTATGTCAGGCTGCACTGATGGTACTTATGAACTGGATGTGTATTTGATAAAACAAGTTCAGAACATGAGTGAGTTAATTAGGGTATTGCATACCATTGGGCGCTATGAACAAAATACCGTATTGTCTCCGCGTGATATTGATATATTAAATAGGGAAAAAGAAGCGCTTTATGCTCGAGATAACTTGCATGATTACGAAAATGACATATATGATTTTTATGAGCATTCTGAAAAGGATGAAGTGAGGAAGGCTTTGGATATTTCAAGGGGGATTTTGCGTACAGAAAACTTCTGGAGGCTGCACGGTAATCCGGCTAATATCCTACATTATTTTCACGATTTTCTTTTTGTTTTAGACTACTTTTGGTGCGATTATAAATATATAGTTGAGGCAGGAATAGACATTTCTACCAAATGGGAAATCGATAGTGAAGTAAGAGAAGAATTGTATAATCAGGGACATAAGTGGATCGATAGACCTTGGGAATTCCTTCATAACCAATTTGAAAAAGACTCTATCCGTGGTTGGCGCTATAGACTTGAACGATTGCTCGAGGATGTATTGAGTAACCATAATTGGGGCATTTTCCATGTGCATGATGAGGTGTTGTATTTCATTGATAGTTTGCTACTGTTAGTTGATCTACTGGATTATGAACCAAAAGAGTGTTGAGTATGGAAGAAATGAAAAAGAAGGAGACTTTGGAAGATGTAATCTCTAAAATCACCTCCAAATACAACATTGAGCAGATTTATTTAAACACCTACGATCGAAAGCGGGAGGCGCATGAGCTAATTGTTTTAGTATCCAACAAGTACATCAAAAACTTAGGCGATGTGGTCCCAAGGATGGTGAACACCATAAGAAACTACCCGCATTATCAAGTGAGGGTTTATGTGGCTTTTCAAGCTAAGGATAAAATTAGGGAGGGTAATTTATTCCTGTTTGTGTCTTGTCAGCCCGAAAAGCTCGTTTATAGAAAAGAGAACTCGGAGTTTGAGCTGCTATCAGAAGAGTTTGATTTCAATAAATGCAAGGCGCTAACTATCGATTTGAAAAACCTTCAGAGAGAAAAAGTCGAAGAGTTTAAAGGTGGATATTATCACTTTAAAGAAAAGGAGCAAAATTCTCTCGCTTCCTTCATGTTGCATCAGGCTATAGAGCTCACTTACCGTCATCTGGAGATTATGCTTGCTGGAAAGGAGCGTATTACCCATTCCGTTCGGACCCATCACATGTATATGAAGAAAATCAGCTCTATGTATCATGGAGTGTTTGAGGAAGAGGAGCACGAGGACTACATATTACTTCAAGTTTTGGAAGATATTTATGGCGCATCCCGCTATGAAGATTATTTCGATATAGACCCTGAGGTGTTAGAAAAACTGGAAGTAAAGATGGAAAGGCTACATGTGCTGGCAGATCAGATCTTTCAGCAGGTGCTCATTACAATCGAGCAGCAATATGCAAAGCACCTCCAATCTATGGAGCGGACCGATCATGTACCCTTAAAAATTGCCATAAAAAAACTGGAAGACTATCCTAAGTTAAAGGATGTGACCCAGCAGCTCAATGAAAACTTACCGGAGCCAGTTTCCATCTATTTGTTTGGACATAGAACGCTTTCATTTTCGATTAAAGGTATAAATGAGCATGAAAGCACCGAAGTTTGGGATAATTATTTCGATTTGCTAGTTGTGAGTAAGACAGATATCAGGGTTCACGTAGGTAACCTGCAGGCTTTAATACATGAGCGCTTAGGAACCTCTGTGTTCTTATTATCCTATACAAAAACTGAGATTCAAAAGGAGCTCGATAGGAATAGTCCGTTTTTTCATCAAGTGCTTTCTGGTGGAGAAACATTGCTGCACGCGGGCATCGACGTTGGTAATTGGTGTTTCCATAAAGGAAATGGGTTGCGCGCCAAGGAGAGGCTTGAATCGGATAGAATACGCCTGAATCAACGAATTGATAATGCTAGCGGACTTTTAAGGGCTGGAGCGTACACCGATGACTCGGTGGATCCTGTGATTAAAGTGCTTTTATACAATCAGGCTCTAGAGCAAGCTTGCCTTGGACTCCTTGAGTTCTTTTATGGATATACTCCCTACCAGTATAGCCTGAACCACCTGTATGGTTTATGCAGCACCTTTTGGTCTTTTCCAAATGAATTATTCTCAAGGGCAACAGCAGAGGAAAGAAAGCAGTTTACGGAATTTTCCAATGTACTCAGGTCTTTCCGCTACAAAGGCGTATCGGATTTTGATTCTAATGAAGTAGATCGGTATGAAGTGTTGTGCCACCAGTTCATTGAGCGAAGCGCCGCGCTGGCTAGAGAATCATTCGTTAGTGATTAGCAGCGAGTGGCTATAGTACTCATGATCAAGCATGTTGAAGCATGTTTAAGCGCAAAAGTTCTGCTACTGGTTTGTTATTAAAAGCATTAAAGTTAGAAGTCCAAAATTGGGTAGAGACAGGTTAATAGCTTATCTGGGTTTTTTTTAAATTAGTGTCCAGTATATAAAAAGGCGGCTGAGTTAGCTTTGCCACTACTGGGCTAATTGGGATGGCCAATAATGGGCGTGATGACTTTTCATAGGCGGCTCAGGGCGAGGCTTGTTACCCGCAGAGCCAAGTTTGTTTGTTTGAAAAAGGCACCGTTAAGGTGCCTTTAATATGTCTAGCAATTATGCTGCTTTTAATTTGTTGATATCGGATTTATCAAACTTCTCCTTCGCATAATCCACTGTTATACGTAGGGTTTTGTCTTTAGGCTTTTTAGACGGTATTTCAAACATAGCATCTAAAAGTATTGCCTCACATATGCTCCTTAACCCACGAGCACCGAGTTTGAATTCCCAGGCCTTATTGACGATAAAGTCAAATACATCGTCATCGAATTGAAGATCTATATCCTCGTATTCGAAAATCTTTTTGTACTGCTTGATCAGCGCATTTTTAGGTTCTGTTAAAATGCTTCTTAGCGTGGATTTATCCAGCGGGTTCAGATAGCTCAGCACCGGCAACCTACCAATAAGCTCAGGTATCAACCCGAAGTTCTTAAGGTCTTGCGGAGTGATGTATTTATAGAGGTTTTCTAGATCTATATCTTTCTCCTCATCGCTAAGCTTATAACCTACAGTTTGGGTTCTTAAACGCTTGGCGATGTGTTTTTCTATACCATCAAAGGCACCACCACAAATAAATAATATGTCGCTCGTATTAACGCCTATCATTTTTTGATCCGGGTGTTTACGGCCTCCTTGAGGGGGAACGTTAACAACTGTACCTTCAAGGATTTTTAAAAGCGCTTGCTGTACGCCTTCACCCGAAACATCTCTTGTGATGGAAGGGTTATCGCTCTTACGAGCAACTTTATCGATCTCATCGATGTATATAATTCCTCTTTCTGCTGCATTCACATCGTAGTCTGCTGCTTGCAGTAAGCGGGTAAGGATGCTTTCCACATCTTCCCCCACATATCCGGCTTCCGTAAGGACGGTTGCATCGACTATGCAGAATGGAACGTTAAGAATTTTGGCAACAGTACGTGCTAGAAGAGTCTTCCCAGTACCAGTCTGACCTACAATAATCAAGTTGGACTTTTCGATTTCTACTTCATCTTTCTCGATTTTTTGGTTCAAACGCTTGTAGTGGTTGTATACCGCTACTGAAATTACTTTTTTAGCATCATCTTGACCAATAACGTACTGATCCAAATGGTTTTTTATTTCAGAGGGTTTGATCAACTTTAGGGAAGTCTGTAGACTATTAACCTTTTTCAGCTTGATCTCTTCCGCTAAAATCTCTGATGCCTGCGTGATACAGCGGTCACAGATATGTGCGCCGTCTCCTGCGATTAGCAGCTGAGTTTCTCCTTTAGCAATTCCGCAAAAAGAACATTGTATTGTTCTGCCTCTGCTCATGTTTATTTCTCTTTTGTGTTTTTCGACTCTAATATCTCGTCAATCATCCCCACTTCTTTGGCTTCTGCTGCTTTCATCCAGAAGTCTCTATCTGAGGATTTCTCGACCCACTCGTAGCTCTGTCCCGAGTGGTTGGAGATGATGGTGTAAAGCTCTTCTTTAAGCTTCATCATTTCTCTAAGGTTGATCTCCATGTCTGCCGCTACGCCTTGTGCACCTCCAGAAGGCTGGTGGATCATCACTCTTGAATGTGGGAGTGCTGCTCTTTTACCTTTAGCTCCAGCGACCAGTAAGACTGCGCCCATGGATGCTGCAATTCCTGTGCAGATCGTGGCTACATCGGGCTGTATATACTGCATGGTATCGTAGATTCCTAATCCTGCATATACGCTACCTCCTGGGGAGTTGATGTAGATCTGTATATCTCTTTGTGCATCTGTTGATTGTAAAAACAATAACTGCGCCTGAACAATGTTAGCTACCTGATCATTAATCGCATCTCCTAGGAATATAATCCTATCCATCATCAAGCGGGAAAAGACGTCCATTTGAGCTACGTTCATTTGCCTCTCCTCAATGATATATGGGGTAAGGTTATTAGGTAGGCTCCTTTGCGCACGTGCGATGTAACTATCAACATGCTGGCTGCCTATACGTTGGTGCTTAATGGCGTATTTTCTAAATTCGTTTTGATCGACTTTCATACGTATATATTTTATTGTTCAAATTCTTATATTCAATTATACTACTAAATTTTAATTTAGCGCACTAATATAGTGTAATATTTTTAAAATCTTACTCCGGATTTGTTAATGTCTGGTAAAAAGGGAATTCCGGCAATGCCTCCACCGAACCATCTGAGAAATTAACCCTGTAGATAAAGTGATTTAAGCCGTTGCTAACAAGCAGATAGGGCGTTTTATGGGTGATGTTGTAGGCCGCTATTTGATCAATCACTTTTTGGTCAATTTTCACGCTTGGTGCCTTAAATTCCGCAAGCAGTAAGGGGGCTCCCGATTTATCGTAGACCATGAGGTCCGAGCGCCTTGCTTGCCCGTGCACCTCGAGGCCTGCCTCTATGGCCATCAGATTCTTAGGGTAACCCATTTGCTGCAGGAAGCTTACCCAGTGCTGCCTGACCCATTCCTCTGGGGTGAGCTGCAAATACTTCCTCCGCAGAATATCAAATATAAAAAGCTTACCGGCGCTTCTTTTCAGTTGCGCTTTGTAGGGCGGTAAGTTAAGCGGTATGGGCTCGAACATATGCAAAGATACCCTAATTTCCACTGGCAGGCAAAATTCTTGGTTTGCAATGGATAATAATTTTTTTTTCCTTGGGCAAAAAACGTTAATTTTGGATCATGCAGATCCAATCTATATTAAAGCAGATTTCAAATCGGCAGTTTAAGCCCATTTACCTCCTGTATGGCGAGGAGACTTACTTTATCGATCAAATCTCCAAAGCCCTAGAGCATACCGTGCTGACCGATGCGCAGAAAGGCTTCGATCAGTCCATACTTTATGGCAAGGAGACGGATCTGGCGACTGTTGTCAGCGTAGCTAAGCGCTACCCGATGATGAGCGATTATCAGCTGGTGATTGTTAAAGAGGCGCAGCATTTAGATTGGAAGAGTGGATCCGCATTTTTAGAGAAGTACTTAAACGATCCCATGCTGAGTACGATTTTGGTCTTTGAGCACCGCTATACCAAGTTTGAAAAGCGTAGGAAGGTCCACAAGCTGGCTGAGAAGATTGGCGTTGTCCTAGAGGCTAAGAAGCTCTATGACAATCAGCTGCCGGGATGGATAGGGAGCTACGTGCAGACAAAAGGGTGGACTATCGAGCCGCAGGCTACCATGCTTATTTCCGATCACCTGGGCGCGGACCTCTCCAAGGTGACCAATGAGGTGGATAAGCTGCTGATGAATGTCCCCAAAGAAAAGATCATCTCTGCCATTGAAGTGGAGGCCAATATCGGTATTAGTAAGGACTTTAATGTCTTTGAGCTCAATAATGCCCTTAGCAATAAAAACTGGTCTAGGGCAGTTCAGATTGTAGATTACTTCTCAGAAAACCCGAGGAACCACCCCATAACAAGGATCGTGGGGGGATTGTCCACTCATTTCACGAAAATACTCAAATACCACTACCTTCCAGATAAATCACAAGCCTCAGTAGCTAAAAACTTGGGCGTGCATCCGTTTTTTGTGAAAGACTACGTTACGGCGGCTAGGAATTACGGTAGGCCACAGCTTTTTCGGGTCATCCACGCACTGCAGGAAATGGACCTCAAGTCCAAAGGGGTAGAGGTTGGGGCGTACACTTCACCCAAGGATATTTATAGAGACTTTATCATCGATATCATGCGTTAATGCGCCATAAAAGTGTCCAAAAATGAAGAAAAATGCTGAAAAGACGCATAAAGAGCGATATTTTTCAAATAAATTTGGAGGTATGAATTTAAATATCATATATTTATCACAATTAATTATAAATTGTATGTAAAACAAATACTTAGTTGGTAATGGGAGATTTTGATAAAAAAGGGAGAGAAGAGGTGTACTCTCAGAGAGTAAGAGCGGGAAAACGTACTTATTTCTTTGACGTAAAAGCCACCCGATCTGATGATTACTATGTAACCATCACAGAGAGTAAGAGGAAGTTTGAGGATGGACAATTCATTAAACACAAGATTTTCTTGTACAAAGAAGATTTTGAGAAGTTCTCCGAAGGACTGCTTGATGTTATTGAATACATCAAAGAAAATCAAGAAGTAGTAGAGAAAAGGTATGAGCCTAATCGTCATGGAGATGGCGATGGTCAATCCGAGGCAACTGAGAATATCTCCACGGACAACGACTTATCTTACTAATAATTAAATTAGTTTTTATAGAGCCACTACCCCAAACTAGTGGCTTTTTTCTATCTTTAACCGAAATTTATTCATGAACATTAGTTTTCATAACAGGACTTAGTAAGAATGAAAAAGACTGGACTGGCCGTATTATCGGCACTTTTTATGTTTTCCTATGCGCCGGCACAAAAGAAGGAACTGGATTTAGCGCAAAGCTGGGGGCAAAAGCAATCCATTACCAAGCCCATCAATCAGGTTATCGGCTGGAAGGATGCAGAGCATTATTTAGAAAGAGATGCACAAGACGGGAAGGTGTATGCCGTACATATAAAATCTCAAAAGCGCAAGGCCTATACGCCTGAGCCCAATAGAGATGTGCGGGTATTTACACGCGAAGGGGATATCTTTATTCGCTACGGAGATGGGAGTGAGCAGCAGCTGACCCATTCGCCCGAGGAAAAGGAAGAGAACCCTACACTCTCACCCGATAATAAGCAGGTGGCATTCACCCTAAAGGGGGACCTCTACTCGCTGGATGTAGAGAGCAAAGAAACTGTTCGCTACACCCACGACGGTAGTGATGTGGTTTATAACGGATGGTCCTCTTGGGTGTACTACGAGGAAATATTAGGTAGACCTACCGAGTACAAAGCTTTCTGGTGGTCGCCCGATAGCAAAAAGATTGCCTTTATGCGCTTTGATGATAGCCAGGTTCCTGTGTTCCCTATTTATGCGAGCAAGGGACAGCACGGATACCTAGAGCAAACACGCTACCCGAAGGCGGGCGATGAGAACCCGGAGGTACGCATCGGACTGGTGGAGCTCAAGGGCAGTGATATCGTTTGGGCAGATTTCAATGAAAAGGAAGATCAATATTTTGG
The DNA here is from genome assembly GCA_019114715.1 of Candidatus Sphingobacterium stercoripullorum. Taxonomy (GTDB): domain Bacteria; phylum Bacteroidota; class Bacteroidia; order Sphingobacteriales; family Sphingobacteriaceae; genus Sphingobacterium; species Sphingobacterium stercoripullorum. The sequence goes on from DXEZ01000014.1 coordinate 8,636, forward strand.
GCAGCCTTACTGGGCCTACGATAGCGAGTCGATTATGATTCAATGGATGAATAGAGATCAGACCGATCTGAAGTTCTATTATGTAGATCCTACCTCTGGCGCTAAGCAGGAGTTCTACCACGAGCACCAAGACACCTGGATTAACCTGGATCACAGCGAGCGTATTACTTTTTTAGAAGACAATAAGCACTATATATTGAAGTCCGATAAAACGGGTTGGGCACATTATTACCTCTACAAGTTAGATGGAGAGCTAGTAAACCCATTAACTAGCGGCGAGTGGCAGGTGGAGAAGATTCAGCATATCGATGAAAAAGGCAAGGTGTTATTTTTTACCGCAAGGAAAGAAAACTCCACGAGATTCGATTTATACCGCGTGGACTTTTCGGGCAAAAATCTCAAGCGCCTAACTTTTGGAGATTACTACCACCAGGTATCGCCTTCACCCGATGGGAAGCATTTCATTACCACTTATTCTAATGTGACCACCCCAACAAAAATTGCGCTAATTAATAGCAAAGGGAAGGTGCTAGCAGAAATTGCTGATAGCAAGTCTGAGGATTTTGATAACTACAACATCGGAAAAACCGAGCTTTTACGCATCGCCTCAGAGGACGGGCAGTATCAGCTGCCACTGGTGATCACTTACCCGGTGGACTTCGACCCGAATAAGGAGTACCCAGTGATTATGAGTATTTACGGCGGCCCGGATGCGGGAACGGTCTACGATAGGTGGTCCGGCACGGCCAATCAGTACTGGGCAAAAGAGGGTATCATTCAGGTAGCAGCCGACCACAGGGCCTCCGGGCACTTTGGCAAAAAGGGCGTATCGCTTATGCATAGAAACTTAGGGCACTGGGAGATGATAGACTACCAGACGGTTGCTAAGTGGTTAAAAGATAAGCCGTTTGTGAAAAACGATAAGCTGCTGATTACAGGACATAGCTACGGCGGGTATATCACTTGTCTAGCGCTTACTAAATCCTCCGATTACTTCGATTACGGTATTGCTGGGGCGCCAGTAACGAGCTGGGAACTGTACGATACGCACTACACCGAGCGCTTTATGGATAGACCGCAGGACAACCCCGAGGGGTATAAGTCTGGTTCTGTACTTACTTACGTGGATAAGTACAAAGGGGGGCTTCGCTTGCTTCATGGAGATTTAGACGATAACGTTCACCTGCAACAGACCACCCAATTAGTAGATGCATTAACCGATGGGGATATACCTTTTGAGCTTATGATTTACCCGGGGAGTAGACACGGTTTTGGTCCAAGTAAAAGAAAATACGACTTTAAGGAAAGGGCACGTTTTTATTACCAGTACTTACTGGAGAAACCTCTACCCGAGCACTTCTAATAAATAACCTATTTATATAATTGTGGCATTAATTCAGCGCAAGTACTTAGTTATTTTGCTGAATTAATGCCATATTTGCATCAGGAAATAATTAAAAGCTGGTGAAAAAAAGTACGTTAGCTTTACGGATTGTTATAAAGAAATCGCTATTGCTCTACAGGCAGTATTACCTGCGCCTGGTGGCGCTGTGTTTGGGGATGCTGCTATTGCATACCTTTTCAGGTAAGCTGGCTCGGTACATGCAACATATGGGCCTATACGGGTGGAAGCTTTGGGCGGTGGGACTACTGTGTGTGATCCTACTCCTAGTCTTGCAACTCTCGCTTGTTCGCGTGCTATTAAGGGCAATCGATCAAAAGGAGCACAGGAGCATAAAAGACTACCTTCCAGAGGCCCGTGAGCTGCTGTATTTCTTTTTATCGCTGCTTTTAGTCTTAGGATTTATGGCGGGCGTTATAGCTGCTGTTGCTGTGCTGTTCTGGCCGCTGGCCTATACAGATATTCAGCTGGATATGCTAAGTAGCTTAAGCGTACTAATTGGTTTTTTACTGAGCTTTTTATTTCTAACAAGGGTGTGTTTTTATCCCTTTTTTATTATTGAGCAGGGGAGCGGTCCTATGGAGGCCCTTCGCTGGAGCTTTCGGGTAACTAAGGGAAACTTGGGTAAGTTGCTACTGATTGTTCTGTTTTTCGCAGGTGTTCACCTCTTGCAGGTGTATGTTAACCTAATAGGGAGTCAGCTGCTTTGGGCAACCTTTAGCTTGGTAAACGTGATGTTTGTCGTTCCCTACGGATTGATATTATTTACCGTTAGCTACCGGCAGATGATAGCTAAGCGGAATTTAAAGAAGGCCCCTGGTTTATTTATTAAAAATATTTAGGCAAGTTGATAGTTAAAAATATAGCGATTTTAGGATCCACTGGAAGCATAGGTACGCAAGCTCTAGAGGTAATACGTAATTATAAAGAACTTTATTCGATCAGCGTGCTTACCGCTGGAAGCAATGCAGATTTACTGATTCAGCAGGCTCTTGAGTTTATGCCTAGCGATGTTGTTATTGCCAGAGAGAGCAAGTACAAGCAGGTGAAAGATGCGCTTAGTGGTCATGGGATAAATGTACATTGTGGGGAGAGCGCATTAGCTCAGGTGGTTAGCCTACCGGAAATAGACATGGTCCTTACCGCCATGGTCGGCTCTGCGGGGCTCATGCCAACGGTACAAGCTATATTAAATAAGAAAGACATTGCGCTAGCCAATAAAGAAACGCTGGTGGTCGCAGGGGAGCTTATCATGCAGCTCGCCGCAGAAAATAAGGTGAAGATCTTACCTGTAGACTCGGAGCACTCAGCAATTTATCAGTGTCTGGTTGGTGAGCGCCACCAGGAGCTAAG
>DXEZ01000079.1 GCA_019114715.1 Candidatus Sphingobacterium stercoripullorum
CAATAGGTCGGCCATTATTCCATCACCAATATTGTAGTTGTTGATCTCTGTGCGGTAAGTGGCGCTACCATCGGGGTTCCTAGGAACATAGGAAGGTAGTGCGTGAACCGTTGTGGAGATGAAATTGTTGTTCGCATCGGCGCTGGAGTTCCATCCGGGGTATGAGTATTTCTGGTAGTTCAGCTGCGAGTTGTTGCTCACCTTTAACCAAGGCTTAATGGTTCCAGAAATCCTAGAGCGCATGTTGTAGGCCTTGAACTCATCCTGCTGGATTTTCATAATCCCACCTTTATCGTACATCCGGCCCGATACATAGTAGTCTATCTTATCCGAACCACCTGAGAAGGTCAGTGCATGCTCCATGGAGGTTTGGTTTTTTCTATAAAAGGTATTCCACCAGTCTGTATTGGCGTAATATACGTACTGGTCTTTCCCGTTTCTGTTTTGGATGACTACTTCCGGCAGCGTAGGGTCTTCTTTACGCTTTAGGAGTTCTGCATAATCGTCCTCGGTGTAACCGGTGTAGCTGTTGCCCGTAGCGCGGATAAATGCCTCGTCGTTTAATATTGCAGCATCGTAGCCCGAGGTCATGAAGTCCGTATTTACCGTTAGTCCACCCCAGCCCAGGTTGTTGCTGTACTGAATGTTCATCATTCCCGCCTTCCCTCTTTTAGTGGTGACTAGCATCACACCGAAAGCTCCGCGAGCCCCGTATATGGCAGATGCGGAGGCGTCTTTTAAGATCGAGATGGACTCGATGTCTCTAGGGTTGATGTTGTTGATGTTTCCTGGTACGCCATCGATAAGGATTAGGGGGGCAGCATCCGATGAATTGATGGACGCAAACCCGCGGATGTTGACTTTACCTTCTCCGCCGGGGCGTCCGTTGCTAAAGTTGATGTTTAAGTTAGGCACAGCACCTTGCAAAGCTTGCGTAGCATTGGCTATGGGCCTGTCCTCGAAAACTTCCTCACCAACCTGCGTGACAGAACCTGTGAGGTTTACCTTTTTTTGCTTGCCGTAGCCTACTACTACCACTTCCTCGAGATCCGAGATGTCTTCCTCGAGAGTTATCTGCAGTGGCCGGGAGTCTTTTATTTCAATGATTTGTGTTTGGTAGCCTACGATTCTAACTTCTATGCTCGTAGGAAGCTGATCCACGCGCAGTGTGAACTCTCCATTGGCATCGGAATTTGTTGCACTCTGGGTATTGATATCTTGAATAGTAACGTTTGAAAGGGGGGTGTTTTGGTTATCTGTAACCTTCCCCGTTATTGTTGTAGCTTGTTGAACCTTTGATGTTAAATGAGGAGTTTTCGCAAATGCAGTTTGCCCATCGTACAATGATAAACAAAAGAGTGCCGCTAAAGTTAGCCCGGAAATACGGATACTCCTTTTTAATAAGGGACTGGTTATGCCCTGCTTATTAGTAGAATTTTTCATAGTAATTGTCTGTTAAAAACTTTAAAAGAAATAAAGTGTGAACACTCGTATACAGTTAGGTTGATTTGTAGGTTTACATAAAGCCTCCTTTCTGATAAACTTCAGTTTACTGAAATGTGTTTTTTTTGTTTGTGTTGATTAGTAGTTTCTTTCCAATTGCTGTTACCTTGCATATGGATCGACATTCTAAATATACCCTTTTTATTCATAAATAGTTTTTATTAATGAATTGCAAAGCAAGTAAACTGGAATGAACTCAGCATGTATTTAGCTTGAAGTTACTGTTAAGAATAACTAGGAGAGGATTTAAAGAAGAGGTTTTCTTGTTGCCTGATTTGTTAATGAACTGTCTCTTCGCAGTGGTTTTTGGTAAGGCAAACTAACTAGTTTTTAATGGAGGGGAAATTGTACGCCAAATTTGGCCGATTCCAGTAATTTAGGTTTGAGGCGTTTGTAATATTTCTGGCTGGCTACCATCTAAATCATGCTCTAGAATGTTGTTTAAAGCAATTTGAATAAATTTTTTATTAGTAAAAAGGGATTTTTTTCTATCACTCCACCCCTCGAGTTCAGTAATGATTTCCTCAAGCTTTGTAGTTTTTTTGGTTACAATAATGAAATCAATAGTTGAAAGCAACTCTAGACCATAGGGTGAATAAAAACCTTTTAAAAAATTTTTGGTCTTTATTGCAATATTTTTATAAAGTTCATTCTCCGGTTTGTTTAAATAGTCTTTGATGTACTCTTCCTTTTGAGTGAGGAGATGTATTTCTTCAAAAGGTTTTTTGTCCATTGAACCGTATTCAATTATGTAGCTACCGTTTAGATGGTAAAGTACATACTTGACTTTTCCGGAATATGGGCCATAAAAATTGGGTTGGAAATTAAGATTAAAAACATCTTGACCTCCAAATCTTTGAAGGAAATAAGCAGCTTTCTCGGCTGCAAACTCAGATACAAACTCGCCATGGTGGACTAGATCAAATAAAACAGTTAACAGCATTGCTCTAGCTGGAGTTAATTTAACCTGAGTTTTGCTAGGTCTCTCTTTTATAGAGTTATTTGGTTCATATACCCATACCTCGCAATCAATTTCTGATAGATGTTTACTGATAAGCTGTTTAACTTCGCTCCATTTTAAACCTCCGTTACCCGCTCCAAGGGCGGGTATAGCAATAGATTTTATACCTTTTTGATTTATTGCTTGAACTAATGCCAATAAGCCTTTTTCGATATATTCATATTTTGAGGGAAGCTTCCATGTAGTTTTAGTCGGGAAATTTATAATTGTTTTATTCCCAGTTAGCAACGAGCTTTCTTCAGTAATGAAAAGTTTTCCAATTTTGATTTCATTATTTTTACAAGCCCTTGCGTATGATTTAAAGTTATTAGGGTATTGTTTTTTAAACTGCAGTGCAATTCCTTTCCCCATAACACCAACTGTGTTTACAGTGTTGACTAAAGCTTGTGCTTTGCTCTCTAGTAAATTCCCTTTTATATAGCGTATCATTTAATTCTAAAAATAATAATTACTATCTACATGTATCATATTTTGATCTATGCCAAGATTCAAAAGTTGATTTTCTGCGTTTTTATTATATACAACATAGCCTAAAATAGCTTCGATTGGGATGTCTCCACTGATAAGGAACTCTGCTTCTTTCCTTCTTTTCAAGTCTAAATCGCTTTCGTCTAACCAATATTTTTTTGCTATAGCATCCCAATCGATTACTTCATTTAGCCTGTTGATGTCTTTATGGTCGTAAAAAGAAGAAAAAATACTTTTTGCGTGTCCATTCGTGAAAATGAATTCTAAATTGAGCTCTAAAATTCTCTCAACAGAACTTACGCAATATACGATTTTTTCAGCTGAAATTGGACCTACATTGTTGAACCCATTTTGTACAACATATAGCATCGGAGTCCTTTTTGCAAAATAAAATGGGATGTAATCTCCTAATTTCATGCCGGTTTGTATAAAGTGGTTATTTCGAGTCTGAATTAAACTTTTATCTCCAATTGGAACAAATTTTGAGTTTGCATTCTTAGACTTATAGTGTGTTATCCCGTGTTTAACTATATGAGGGATGTTTTTAATATGGGTCAATCTGAACAAATATGTTTTTTGCACTTTATTCATGTTTCAAAAATACGCTTATTTTAAGAAATATTCATCTTTTATGCGCTTGTTTTTAGGTGTTTAATTATTTTCGGGCTATTTAGTGATGAATGGAACTCGAATGGCTAAGAATGGTTTGAAATAAAAAAAGCAGCTACCCCAGAGGGATAACTGCTTATTCTAAATTTTATGGTTTAGACTAGTAAAGCGTGAACTCTACTCTTCTATTTTTCTGTCTGCCTTCTGCAGTAGCGTTGCTAGCGATAGGTTGGTTTGGACCGTACCCAGTAGCTTCAATGCGTGATGCATTCGCT
>DXEZ01000080.1 GCA_019114715.1 Candidatus Sphingobacterium stercoripullorum
GGATACATTGAAATTGAAAAACTACAGTCTAATATTCGGGATGCTTTTGGTGACATTGATAGCCACCTGCGTACTATCGATCTGTATAGGCGCCGTGAAGATTAATGTGGCTGAACTAGGCTCCATCATCGCATACCGAATGGGTCTCAGTCAAAATATGAACTTCCAGGTCCAGCAGGAGGCTGTGTTCTTTTCATTGAGGCTGCCTCGAGTAATTTTAGGGATGCTCGTGGGAAGTACTTTGGCGATATCTGGAGCGACTATGCAGGGGTTGTTTCGCAACCCCTTGGCAGAGCCGGGCCTAATAGGGATATCCTCAGGAGCCTCCTTGTTTGCGGTGATTATGATCGTCCTGGAAGCTCGCTTTTTTAGCTTTATGACTGCCGCCTTAGGTTATTATGCCTTGGCAATCGCTGCATTCATGGGAGCATGCATCACGACCTTTATCGTCTATAGAATAGCCGTGCGAAAAGGGAAGGCCGATATCACTACTTTATTACTGGCTGGTATTGCTATCAATGCGTTGGCAGGCTCGTTTACCGGACTGCTCGTCTCATCCGCCAGTGATGAACAGCTTAGAAATATCACCTTCTGGAATATGGGGAGCTTAGGTGGCGCAAGTTGGAATACGATTAGCATGGTCACCCCTTTTGTGGTTATTCCTCTGATAGCATTGCCGTTTTTTAGTAAATCTCTGAATGCTATGTCTTTAGGTGAATCGCAAGCTGGGCATATGGGTGTAAATGTCAACTTGGTAAAAAGAGTAACGATTGTTCTAGCAACCCTTGGCGTGGGGGCTTCAGTGGCGGTTTCTGGAATAATAGGCTTCATTGCTTTGGTTATTCCGCATATCCTCCGCATGGGTTTTACTGCAGATAATCGCCTAGTTTTGCCGGGGTCGGCATTACTGGGCGCTACAGTCCTGGTCTTATCCGATTTGATAGCGCGAACATTAGTTGCTCCATCGGAGCTTCCTATTGGGATAGTTACAGCCATAATCGGATCGCCGGTATTCATATACATCATATTAGGGGAAAGAAGAAAACGCCGCTTGTAAAAGCGCTCATCCTATAATTGAGAACTAATTAAGCATGATTGAAGTAAAAAATATCAGCTATTCAATTGGCAAAAAGGCACTGGTAAATGAGGTGAGCTTTCACGTTCAACCGGGAGAGATGCTGGCAATAATTGGCGCAAATGGCGCTGGGAAAAGTACTTTGCTTAAGCTCTTGTGCAAAGAAATTAAGAGTGATTCTGGGAAAATCCTAATTAGAAATAAACCCATTGAAGCCTATAGGCTGGATGACCTGGCCAAGTTTCGCTCCGTCTTAGCCCAGAGCAATACCATTTCGGTTTCCTTTAAGGTGCAAGAGCTGATCATGATGGGGCGTTACCCGCATTTTGATAACCGCCCAACGGAAGAGGATGTAGCTATCGTAAAAAAAGCAATGGAAGAAACAGGTGTGCTCGCTTTTGCCGATCGAGATTACAATACACTCTCAGGTGGCGAGCAGCAGCGCGTGCAACTTGCTCGAGTAATTGCACAGATATACGACCAGCCTCAAGGAATCTTGTTCCTGGATGAACCCACAAATGGCTTGGATATACTTTACCAACAGCAAATTCTATCGCTGGCTCGAGGCTTAGCCGATAGGGGGTACTGCGTGGTGAGTATACTTCATGATATCAATTTTGCCTCCCGCTATGCGCATAAGGTGTTAATGCTTAAACAGGGAAGAAGCATTGCCTTTGGCCCGCCCCGCGAAGTGATTAATTGCGTGAATATACATCATGCCTTTAATATCCATGTGAAACTCTTTAGCGATGAGGAGTATAAATGTCCTTTTATCGTTCCCACAATGAAAACAGCAAATTAATACAAATAAAATAAAAATAGATTATGGAAAATACAGCAATAGCATTGAAAGATCGCTTTATAGCTTTAAAAGCTGAAAAGCCAAAAATACGTATCAGAGAGGCAGCTAAGCAGCTGGGTGCATCCGAGGCGGAATTGGTGGCAACCAATGAAAATAACATTGCCTTAAAGTCTGAATTTGAAAATATTTTAAAGGAAATACAAACCTTAGGGTATGTGATGGCTTTAACTCGTAATGATTATGCCGTACATGAAAGGAAAGGGATTTACACCAAAGCAGGGTTTAACGGGCATGTTGGCCTAGTGGCAAATCCAGATATAGACCTTCGATTGTTTATGAATGCCTGGCATTTTGGTTTTGCCGTGTCAGAAGGAGAGCGTCAAAGCCTGCAGTTTTTTGACCAGGATGGAGAGGCTGTGCATAAAATTTATCTTACTGAATTTAGCGATAAGGATGCTTACCAGTCTCTGGTCAATAAATATCGCTCAGATCGGCAGAGAGATCCTTTGCAGATCAAGCCGTTAGATAGATCCATTGTGGAGAAACCGGACGATTCAATTGACGTTGCTGGCTTTCAGGATGCTTGGCGAAACATGAAAGATACACACGAGTTTTTCGCAGTATTGAATAAATTTGGAGTCAAAAGAAATCAATCCATGCGTTTGGCTCCTGAAGGCTACGCCATCGAAAGCTCATGGGGATCTCTAAGAAAGCTATTAGAAGCAGTCTCCGAGCGGGATTTGGAGATTATGGTATTTATCGGAAACCGAGGTTGCATACAGATACATACAGGAAAAGCGAAGCGACTAGTGCAAACGGGGCCTTGGTTTAATGTTTTAGATCCAGAGTTTGATATGCACCTGCGGGAGGACATTATTGATAATGTTTGGGTGGTTAAAAAACCTACCAAAGAAGGTATTGTTACCAGCATCGAGGTGTTTGACGCTAAAGGAGAGCTTGTCGTCCAGTTTTTCGGTAAGCGTAAACCTGGGGTGCCAGAAAGAGAGGATTGGAGACAGGTGGTGCAAGATTTTATGTTAAATGATTAAAATTATTGTCCTGGGGTAAACAGGAGGCTAACTCGGTAAAGGTGGTCTCCTTTTTTAACTTTGTAAGATTTGGTAAATTTATCCCAGTAAAATTCTCAAGCACTCTAAAAACATCTTACCACCTAAAGTGGTGGGAAATAAACTATTTGTACACTTAAAACCCACTAATTGTTTCCATGAAACGCAAAAGTTTTTATCGCTCGTTATTCTTATTTGTCGGTCTATCTCTTTTGTTCACCCGAACTTGGGCGCAAGAGGCCTATGCAATATTCAATAAAGAAGGAGAAAAAGTAAGCATTCAAGCCTTAATGGCCGCAACAAACGACAAATCCCATGTATTCTTTGGTGAATTTCATAATAATCCTATTGCACACTGGTTGCAGCTTAAAATGGTTAAGGAGTTATATGCAATTCATGAAGAGAATTTAGTGGTAGGTGCCGAAATGTTTGAATCAGACAATCAACTGCTAATTAACGAATATTTTGCTGATCAAATCAAGCAGAAGAGCTTCGAGGAAGAGGTCCGTTTGTGGGAGAATTATAAAACGGATTATAAGCCTATACTGGAATTTGCTAAAGATAAAAACGTGAAATTTATAGCAACGAATATACCTAGGCGTTACGCCAACTCTGTTTACTACAATGGCCTGGATATTCTTCAACAGTTGCCAGAAGAATCGAGGTCTTATATTGCGCCATTACCGATTGAAATTGATACCACATTGAGTTCCTATAAAGAAATTCAGAACATGGCTAGCGATCACAATGGCACCTTTATGATGGAAGCTCAAGCTGTAAAGGATGCTACTATGGCACATTTTATTCTTGAAAACACAAAAGAGTCAACCGTGTTTTTTCACTTAAACGGTGCTTATCATACCAATCGATATCAAGGGATCTTAACTTTTTTGATGCCAAGAATTGATGAAAATAAGATGCTTACTATTGCTACAGTGAGTCAATCCAGTATCCAGGAGTTAAAGCCCCAGAACTTAGATCTAGCAGACTTTGTAATTTGTGTAGATCAGGACATGACTTTAACGCATTAGGTAGTTAGGAATAAATATACATATAACACCGCTAGCTTAAGCCATAAACCAAGTTCGTGTAAAGAGAGTATAGGTTTTGGTTTTATACTGTTTCTTTGTTAGATAGCTTGCTTGTGATGGATAAACCTTTTTACGAGGAAACGCATAGTGTAGAAGACTTTTGTCATCAAATTACAATGCTAAAGCTAGGGGTTGATTGTGAAGCACAATACAATTCCGATGAACTGAATATAAGGGCTAATATGCTTTGTTAGCGAAATGGTTATTTCATCTGCTTCTTATCTCCCGTCCATCTTAATATATTGGACAGGTGTGCTCGTATTGCCAAGTCTTGGCTATAGGTAAAAGCATAAGAGCAACGCTAATTAATCCGGAGCAAAGTGCGCCATCATTCTGGGGCAAAGTGCACCATCATGCCGAGCTTAAAAACGTCCTTTAATCTGCTGTATTTATAATTTGCTTATAGATTTGGTAGAGTTCGTTAGGAGTTTTTTAATCTTTGGGCAGTAAGGCTTTGTTTCATAAAGACTACAAGAAAGCTTGCTGCAACAAAAGGGAACGTTAATTGGGGTAGTTCAAGCTGAACGAAGGTGAAGCTCACCACCAGGGATATTAATATGGAAACCAGAACCCAAAGTCCATCTTTCACCTTTTCACCTGCAAAAGTAATAGCACATAATACCGCGTTAAAACTGAATAATCCATTAGATATACTCTCAACCGGTACCTCTAGATATTGGGAGAGAATTCCCGATAATACTCCATCTGCTAAACCGTACAATGCTGCTATCGGAGAGCAGATAAAGACGGCAACAAAAAATAAAATTCCCGAAAGTAATTTACCTTGAAAAATTACTTGACCGTATCCCTTTATCGCAAAATCAAATTGATTTTGGTGGGTGACCTCTAAGACCTCTGGAATGAATAAAAAGTTGGGAAAGTAATTCCCGATTATAAAAAGAAAAAGCCAAGTAACCAACACAAATGGCAGCGTAAATACCGGTAATCGAAACTTGATAAAATAATATTGCAAAATAGTCGCAACACTGGATCCAATTACTACAAATAGCCAGATGATCAGTGTTGGCTTAAAAAATAGCATACAAGCAACACCAGTTAAGGCAGCACTAAAGCCATAAATGCCTTTGTTTAGTTCTGCATTATCGAATTTCAATATCCGTGCAGTAATAGTTCCGCAGCAGGTAGCGAGCAAGGCCGCTATTCCCATTATAGGAGAGCCGTAAGTAATGCCTAGAAGAAATAACAGTCCTGTCCAGAGGTTCTCTTGAAGCATAATCTGCCCCAACCCCTTTAATACCTGACGTGTAAACAACATCGAGCCCTTGGCGTTGTTGTTTATTACAACCTGCTTTTCGTTCATTATCTTTTTAAAACAACTTGTTTGTTTTTCCTTTTATTTTTAAGGTATAATTTCATATTCTAGATCTGCTGAGTTTCAAAAGTACACAAGTAAACCTTTGAAATTAAGAATTACTTCAATTAGAGTAAATATTTGGTAGTTTATGGTGAAGTGTTTTTGGAGAATGTTTGTTTTTTGTTAACCTAAACTCCATTTGAGCTATTTGAACCCAAGGTGATTAAGTTGCCATTATCAGCTTTCTTAGCACTCTAGTAGACTGTAGCAATATTTCCTTTTTGCTAAATAATCAGCCTCAAAACTTTTTTTTCGCGCACTTTAAGTTTATATGGCTTAAATGGTTTTTTCTCAGCGTGCATTATTTGCTCTTTAGTTGAGAGATAGTAATGCATTCACACTATTTCGTGTTTATGTGAAGATTTGGGCTTTTTACACCTTCTTAATATATCTCACCACATAAATAAAATTCACTTCGTTTAACAATTCGGATAAAATTAAGGTGAATGTTCTAAACTTTATAGCCGTGATCTAAAGACCTTATTCTCCAATCTTTACATCCATCAATTTGAGCATCGGGATGAGTAGGAGATGGCTGGATCGAGGTAATGAATCCTGTTTTTGAGCACTACCTAGAGATGCACTTAATGAGAATTACATTCCTTAGCTAAAGATGATATTCGATAGCTGTTGAAGTAATTGAGTGTGTGAAAATAAATGTGTTCATATGGCTTGTAGTCAGGGGGATGCGATGGGTTTGTTGTCACAAATTTATACTATTTTTGTGACAAGTAGGATTTGGAATGAGCGTTGAAGCGCAAATAGAAAAGTTAATAAAAAACAAACCCAAAGGCTTATTATTTATGCCAGAAATTTCTTGAAACTGGCTTCATCTGAAGCCGTATGGCAAGCTTGGGTGCGCCTAATGGAAAAAGGTAATTACCAAGATAGCTCAAAGAGTCTTTGTGTGTCCTATAGAAACTAAATTCATTGGATTGCTTTTAGGCGCCATTGAAGACCTAGTTACAAAGGTTCCCTTAATATATTCACTTTGTGTGCTGTTTTTGTTCTTTTAAAGCGCCTTCCCCGATCAGTCCAAGTGTTTGTTATCATAGGAAATACCATCGTTCCCAGGTAATAACAATCCTTTTTTCGAAGTACTTAGTCACCAGACCAATCCCGTAAATGCCCAAAGCGAGAACAGTTATGGACAAGAGCGGTGGGGTTTCGCAAACCACAAATGAGTGAGGGAGATCTATCAACTGTAAGCGACCCTATATGTCTTCGGTATTACTGTTCTCGAAAATCTCATGTAATTTTTGTTGCAATAGCTTTTTATCGGGCAGTTGGGTTTTGTACTCGGCGACCATTGCAGGGGAAAGCGAACGGCTTAATGCAAATTCTACAACTTCGTTTTCCTTATCCTTGCAAAGCAAGATGCCAATACTTGGATTTTCGTGAGGTTTCTTTACGTTCCTGTCTAATGCTTCTAAATAGAAGTTGAGTTGCCCCAAATGGTCGGGTTTAAATTTTTCAGTTTTAAGTTCAAAAGCTACTAAGCATTGCAAACCTCGATGATAAAATACAAGGTCAATATAAAAATCGCTGTTGCCTACCTGTACTTTGTGTTCTTCGTCAATGAAAATAAAGTCCCTGCCCAATTCCAAGATAAAGTTTTTCATCTGTTTGATTAAACCTTTTTGCAGGTCACTTTCGCTGTGTGGTTCGGGCAAGTTTAGAAATTCAAAAACATAACTGTCTTTGAAAGCATTCATAATATCTTGAGAAAAATCTTTGGGCAATGATGCAATGTTTACTTTGCCCAACATAACGCGTTCAAACAGGCTTGCGTTAATTTGGCGATCAAGCTCCCGAACACTGTAATTTTCTTTGATACTCATACGCAAGTAAAATTCTCGCTCTTCTTCGGTTTTGCACCGTGAAAAAATTGTGCGGTGGTGTGACCAACTCAACTGTGCTAAAATAGTTTTTCTTATGTCTTGGGGTTGTGGTTGTAATTGTCGCCCCACCGTGGCGACAATTTTAGCTTCTTGTTTTTCAATGTTTTGTATTTGTGTCCGCGCTGTGGCGACAAATTTGGTTCCAGCATAGGTTTCATAGAATTGTATCATTCTGTAAAGCCCTGCACGGTTAAAGCCTTTTAGTTCGGGATTGTTTTTCTGAATAAAATCCGCCAATTCATTTACCGTTTTATCGCCCCACTCGGCAACAGTTAACTTTTGTTTGACGTATGCCCCTATATTCCAATATAAGTTAATAAGCTCGATATTAACCGCCTTTATCGCATTGTTTCGGGATTGCTGTATGAGTTGTATAATGTCGCTAAATCTCTTATCCATTGGTGATCATATTAAAGTACTAAGATATTAACAAAAACTAACAAAAAAGACAGCAAAGATAACGGATACCGATAACTGCGCACGTATAATAACTCAGCTCGTTCCTCGCTAGCCACCCTTCTGGACTTATAGTGCTTCGTTAACTTATATCCGATGGTATAATGGCTCTTTGTTTTGTTTTTCTTCTGAAAAATTAATGCTTTATTACTTAGCGAAAGATAAAAAATCCGTGCGTGATACACCAGCCACTCACCGTAAACAGCCAAAGCGAGAACAGTTACGGACAAGAGCGATGGGGTTCCGCTAGCCGTAAATGAGTGTTGGGAAATGAATTACTTCTTGTGCAAGCTTTTTTTAATCTCTTCGATTCAATTAATTAATGCAACCTACAACTATCGTTGGTTTGTACTCAGAAAAATAAAGACAACGAAAAGTGGCCAATTAAAACAAGAATTGCCTATTAAAGAATAATTGAGAAAGTTCAAGAGTGAGAAATTAATTCATACTCCCTTTTTTTTCTTAACCTGATTTTGAAAAGTGGCGTTAAGTAATTGTTAGAACTGGTTCTGTCCAAAATATGCGCTAAAAAATCAAAAGCCACTGATTATCAGTGGCTTTTGTCGGGGTGGCAGGATTTTCCACCACTCCCCTAAATCGTTGATTTTATTATTGTTAGCAAGTAGACTATCAAGAGAGGTAACCGAATAGGTCACCTTTAATATGACCGCCTTTGTAGGCTTTTGTGTTCTCCCGATAGAACCTTTTCCAATCAGTCAATGTACTTTGTTATCATAAAGATACGAAAACCCTCCGATAATAGCAATCTTTTTTATCATAGAATTAGGTCGCCAAATCAATTCCGTAAACAGCCAAAGCGAGAACAGCAAAGGGCAAAAGCGGTGGGGTTTCGCAGGCCACTAATGAGCGGTGGGAAAACAATTGGCTTCATTCGGGCTTTAATCTTATGGTTTTATGTTCCATTCTATTGGCTTCAATTTGTCTGCTACTGTTGTTAGCGTTTTCAGT
>DXEZ01000081.1 GCA_019114715.1 Candidatus Sphingobacterium stercoripullorum
GTGGCAGTCGGTAGTTTTCTTAGTAGCCCTAGCGGGATTATTCGCCTACACGGGAGGCTTAAAAACCGTGGCAAGGATCAATATCTTTCAGATGATTTTGCTGATCGTAGTATCCTTACTACTAACTGTACTGGGGATTCATAAGGTAGGAGGCCTGGGCTCTTTAGTGCAGCAAACGCCAGATGATTTCTGGTCGCTCATTAGGCCGGCAAGCGATGCCGATTACCCATGGTATGCTATAGCACTGGGGTATCCCGTGGCAGCCATAGCCTTTTTCTGTACGGATCAAGCTATGGTGCAATCTGTTTTAGGAGCAAAGAACCTCGAGCAGGGGCAATTGGGAGTGAACTTTTTAGCCTGGCTGAAGATACTTTCTCTTCCGCTATTTATTCTAACAGGTGTGCTGTGTTATGTATTGTTCCCTGATTTGGACGACCCTTCACTAGCTTACATGACCATGGTAACCAATTTGTTTCCAACCGGATTGAACGGCTTAGTGATTGTCGTGTTGATAGCAGTTTTAGTAGGTACCATTGGTTCCTCGCTGAACTCGCTGAGTACAGTCTTTACCATGGATATTTACTTAAAGCGTATCAATAGCTCGGCAAGCAGTAAGCAGCTTACCTCCATTGGACGCATGACCATAATTATAGGTTGTATTGCTGCAGTGCTTATGGCTATTGCCATTGATAACATCAGGGGGCTAAACTTATTTGATGTTTTTCAATCGATATTAGGCTTTATAGCACCACCGCTATCGGCCGTGTTTTTACTGGCAGTGCTGTGGAAAAGAACCAATAAATTAGCCGTAAATGTCTTGCTGACCTTCGGTGCCATACTTAGTTTAGGAGTAGGGGCTTGTTACTTATGGGTATTCCCCTCCGAGCAGTTTGACTTCTGGCCGCATTATTTGATGCTTTCTTTTTACCTGTTTGTATTTTTAACATTTTTAGGAATAGTGATTTCTCTAACCTTCAAAAAATCAGAATACGAGCTTGCACATCAAAATCAAGCGATGATAAAAGGAGAGGCGCCAAGTCAAAAGGTGCGCTATGCTTGGGGAATTTTATTTGTTGTAATGCTGGTGTTATACATTGTTTTTAAATAAAGAAATTATGAGACGAATAGTTTTACTTGTTTTAGCGGTATGTTTTGCGAATTATCTGAGTGCGCAAAATCAAAGTGCTACTTGGATTTGGTATCCAGGGGATTACGAGGTGTGGTTGAGTAACGACATGCAAAATAGGCGTACAGAAAGGGGAACCTTCTTCCCGCCGTTTTGGAAAATGGATAGCCATTATGTGCTCGTGGAGTTCCATAAGGAGTTCCAGTTGGATAAGCCTGAGGAGATTAGTATATACGCCGAAGGGGTATACAACGTGAAAATCAACGGGAAGATGGTCCACGGGACACCCAGTAAACTCAAGCTAGACAAGGGGACCCAGAAGGTGACCATTAAAGTGCATAACCAGGCACATGTTCCCAGCTTAATGGTTCAAGGGGAAACGGTCAATACCAGTAAAGATTGGTTAGTAACTTTTGAAGATAAAGAGTGGATCGATGAAACAGGTAAAGCATCGGATGCATCGGGCACAACTTACGTGAAGGTAGGCTATTGGAATTTCAATGACCCAGAGAATAAACCCTCTGCATTTAAGTTGCCAACGCGCCTAGAGCATGCCGTGTCTGTAACTCCACATAAGGACGGTAAGCTGATTGATTTTGGGGTGAATACATTTGGGTTTTTAACGCTTAAAGATTTGAAAGGTAAGGGCCAGCTGGAAATCTATTACGGGGAGTCTAAAGAGGAAGCCCTGGGAATTGAAACTTGTGAAACATTGGATGTACTAGACATCAACAATAGCAGCCCAGCAGATACAACCTTGGAAAATTCAAAGGCCTTTCGCTACGTTTATGTGATTGGTGAAAATGACCTAGACTTCAAAGGTGCAGATATGCTGTATGAATATCTACCCGTAGAGGAGCGCGGTACCTTTAAAAGCTCGAACGATCGCTTGAATAAAATATGGGATGTGGCTAATTATACCATGGAGCTTACCTCTCGTGAATTTTATATCGACGGCATTAAGCGGGATAGGTGGATCTGGAGTGGCGATGCGTATCAATCCTATGCGATGAATTATTATTTAGGATTTGATCAAGAGACCGTTAAAAGAACGATATATGCCTTACGTGGCAAGGAGCCCACTCAAAGCCATATTAATACCATCATGGATTATAGCTTCTATTGGTTTTTAAGTATCTACGATTACTACCTGTATACGGGCGACAGAGAGTTTATTGAAGCTATCTACCCGAGAATGCAAACCTTAATGGAGTTTGTGCTGGAAAGAAGAAATAAAGAAGGGCTGATGCAAGGGCTAGCTGGAGACTGGGTATTTGTGGATTGGGCGGAAGGGCTCAGTAAAGAAGGAGCATTAAGCTTCGAGCAGCTGCTACTATGCAGGAGCCTAGAAACTATGGCCTTTTGTGCTGAGCTAGTTGGAGAGAACAAAGAGAAGGACTATTATAACGCAGAAGCGAAAGAGCTGAAAGATAAGATATTCAACTACTACTGGAACGAAAATAAGCAAGCCTTTGTGCACTCTGTAGTTGATGGGGAGCAAAGTGATAATGTGACGCGTTACACGAATATGTTTGCCATATTTTTTGATTACCTGAATGACCAACAAAAGCAAGGTGTAAAGAGCAATGTGCTTTTTAACGACGATGTGCAAAAAATACTCACCCCATATATGCGTTACTATGAGCTTGAAGCCTTATGCGCGCTGGATGAGAAAGACATCGTTATGCAAGAGATGCTGGATTATTGGGGAGGAATGTTAGATTTAGGGGCGACAACTTTTTGGGAAGAGTATAACCCAGAGAAACAAGGTGCCGATCACTATTCAATGTACGGTAGAGAGTTTGGAAAGAGCCTTTGTCACTCTTGGGGAGCTAGCCCAATTTACCTATTAGGGAAGTACTTTATTGGTGTGAAGCCAACCTCGCCGGCCTACGATACGTATTTAATAGAACCCTATTTATCCACGTTAGAGTGGATGGAAGGAACTGTTCCGACGCCACAAGGAGATATAAAGGTACACATGGATAACCAGACGTTGACGCTAAGTGCACCCCACGGTGTAGGAACCTTAAGGTTAAACAGTAGCATCGTGCCAACTGCAAACAAAGGGGAGTTCACAAAAGTGGGAGACAACCTGTACGAGATGCGTATCGACAAGGATTTTGAATATAAAATAAACTATAAAAAGTAATTGATTGTAGAGATTCTAGCCACTAAGGCGGAATGCTTTTGATAAATAATTAGAAATGTTGAATGTACGAGGGCTAAGTATTGCCATTTTATGGGTTCTTACCGCTGCGGTAAGTGGGGCTTTAGCGCAGATAAAGGGGATTCCCAATCAGGTTCTAAAGTTGAATGAGGATTCTTTTAAGGAGGCTAAGCCTTGGGTGGTTTGGTATTTTATGCACGAGAGCTATTCAAAAGAAGGGATCAAGGCAGACTTGAAGGCTATGGCAGAAAATGGCATCGCAGGTGCTTATTTTACGCCCATTAAGCCAGCTACAAATCCTCCATTATACGATCCGCCGCTGCCTACTTTATCGGAAGGGTGGTGGGACATGTTTACCTACATGGTAGAACAAGCCGAAGTGTATGGTATACAAATAGCTCTGTTTCCTAATGATGGATTCGCCACAGCCGCTGGCCCATGGATTACTCCAGATAAGTCCATGCAGAAAATTGTTTCTGCTGAAGCGTACCTTAAGATCGATAAAAAAACCAAGGGTGCGAAGATTGATTTACCAAAACCAGAAATTATTGAAGGGTATTATAAAGACCTGAGCTTAGTGGCTATACCGGTTAAAAAGCAGTTTAGGAGTAGTGTATCGGAAAATGTGCAAGTTACAAGCAGTTATTCTGAGGATATTTCAAGAATTGCAAACCCAGAAAACGAGGAACACTTCATCACTTCTGAGCCGGGGTGGATCCAATATGAGTTTGAGAGCCCCTTTCCAATGAATTCTTTGAAGATCGATTGGAAAGCCTCCAACTACCAGGTCAATAGACTGGATGTTTATGCAAGCCACGATGGGGAAGAGTTTTTTAAAGTAACCAAACTCAATTCGCCCAGAATGGGCTGGTTAGATTGGGATAATGGCGTAACGCATACTTTGCCAGCAACTACCGCTAAGTTCTTTAGGTTTGTTTATGACCCGGCAGGTTCGGAACCTGGTGCTGAAGATTTAGATGTCGGAAAATGGAAGCCTAGCTTGAAGTTCAATGCAATAAGCTTATATGAAGAGCCTAGGATCAACCAAATAGAAGGTAAGACAGGTGAAATATGGAGGGTTTCAGAGTACACCAAGTCTTCAGATGTTTCAAAAGAGAACATCCTTCAAAGTAAAAAGGCCATTGCCTTAGACCCCAGCAGCATTAGTGGAGATCAAATCACCTATAGCCTTCCAAAAGGTCTATGGAAGATCGTTCGGGTGGGACACACCTCAACCGGTCATAAGAATGAGACTGCAGGTGCTGGTAAAGGCTTAGAGGCCGATAAGCTCGATAAAGAAGTCATGGCCTTTCAGTTTGAGAAATGGTACGGTGAGGCTAGAAAGCGTGTAGGAAAAGAGCTTGCCGATAAGGTGCTTACTGTGTACCATATTGACTCCTGGGAATCGGGTAGCCAAAATTGGACGCCAAGCATGTACCAAGAATTCAAAAAAAGGAGAGGGTATGCACTGGATAAATACTGGCCTGTCTTAGCGGGTTATGTGGTGGATGATGTTGAGACGTCAGAAGCCTTTTTATACGATTATCGACTAACCATTTCGGAGCTGTTGGCAGAAAATGGCTTTGCTACGCTAAGAGAGAAAGCACATGAATACGGCGTTTTGTTTACGGCAGAAACTACCGCTCCGGTGATGACTGGAGATGGGCTGAGTCATTATTTTTATACCGATAAAGCCATGGGGGAGTTTTGGTTTAGGAGCCCTTCGCACGATAAGCCCACTGACGTCCTAGATGCCGTCTCAGGCGGACATATTTACGGGAAGAATACCATCATGGCCGAGGCCTTTACCCAAATTAGAATGCAGTGGGATGAACACCCTGGGGTTTTAAAGCCGGTGCAGGATAGGAATTATGCCTTAGGTATAAACAATTTGCAATACCATTTATTCACCCACAACCCATGGATGGATAGAAAGCCAGGGATGACTCTCGATGGCGTAGGTATATACTTTCAAAGGGATCAAACCTGGTGGGAGCAGGGACGTGAATGGGTAAACTATGCTATACGTTCGCAGCAACTGTTGCAGCATGGTAAGCCCGTTCGTCAGATAGCTGTTTTTACGGGCGATGAAATTCCTAGAAGATCCTTGCTTCCCGATAGGCTGGTAGATGTTCTTCCGGGATTAATTGGTGAGAAAAGAACGCAAAGGACCTATGAAAGGCTAGAGAATAAAGGTAACCCAATGCAAAAGGTGGCTTCAGTAAGCACTACAGCGAATATGTATAATCCAGAAGACTGGGTGGATCCACTAAAGGGGTATGCATACGATTCATTCAACCCAGATGTGTTATTGAATCATGCGCAAGTGAGGGGGAATAAAGTGGTGTTCTCCGACTATATAGCCTACGACCTTCTAGTGATACCTGCTAATCACATCTTAAATAGGCAAGGAAAGCGCTTTGATTACCACTCCTTGAAAGGCTTAGTGGAACTCATTGAACAAGGTGCAATCGTGTTGTTTCAAGAACTACCCGAGCAAGTACGTGGTATTCCTAATAAAAATCAAGCGAAGGAATTTAAAAGTCTCCTTGGGAGGTTATCTTCCGGGCTGAAAGAAACTACATTAAATGGCTCTGGTATACTGGGGAAACAGCTAGGTAAGGGCCAGGTTTACGTGGGTGCATATGCTGGAGAATCGCTTTCTGAACTCGGCGTAAATGAAGATGTAATAATTGATGATAAAAGAAATGAGCACATTTCTTGGAACCATAGAAGAGCAGACGGTATTGATATTTATTTTGTAGCTAGCAGCGATAGCGTGCAAAGGAATGCGAAGCTTTCTTTTCATGAGGTCCGTTCTGCAGCCTACTTATACCACCCGGTAAGCGATCGCTTGGAGTCTCTTGAGTTAATAAAAAATCAAGAGGGCCGGTATGAAGTAGAGTTAGACTTTGAGGGTTATCAATCGTATTTTATACTATTTAGTGATAGCCCGCAGGTGAGTGCGCCCACTCTTGCTTTAGCAAGTGAAAAAGAAATACAAAGTAATTGGACTTTAGAGCTAAAAGGTGTGGAGCACGAGTCCATATCTTTAAAGAGTCCTAAGTTTTGGACTGCTCAGGATAATGAGGAGGTGAAATACCATTCCGGTGAGGGCGTGTATAGCACCACATTTGATGCAGCAGCTGTTGAGAGCGGTCAGCGTGTCTATTTGGAGCTGGATCAGGTGGAAAGCATGGCAGAAGTTACCATCAATGGAAAGGATGTTGGAGTAATCTGGACCAAGCCTTATCAAATAGATGTCAGTGACTTCTTGAAAGATGGAAAGAACCATCTAGAAATTAAAGTTGTTAATACCTGGGGTAATCGCTTTTATTACGAGAGCAACTTTAATGTAAAGGATAAGAAAATTCAAACCACTGCATCGAGTAAGTTTTTAAAAGGATTATTGCCATCGGGACTTCAAGGTAATATAAAACTGGTGTATTACAACCAGGCTCCATGAAATAGCGGGTAGATAAGTAATATAATATTTCAAACAGCCACAGGGGAGGAATCGTATGCGCTCTTTTTTTCCGAACCTCGTGGCTTGTTTGTTTTTAATACTTTGTCATTATTACTGAAAAAGTGCTAAGACTTTCTTTGAAAAACAAAGCTGTTTATAGTGAGTTATAAACACGAAAAACGTAAGCTGACTTTGACACTGGGACACCCAAAGTGAACTTTACAGGGGCTGAATCCGAATTGTTTAGCCGGTTTTTAGGCGGCAAGTTTATAGACTAATCTGTTTTCTTTTCTCATCCAAAATTTGAACATACCTTTCTTTGTATTCATCTGTTAAAAAACTACTATCAATCCACTGGTAAGCCTGCTTGAATTGTTTGGAGAAATCTTTGTAAATGTTATCTCTAACGGTTGTTGTTAGCCTGATGTTTATAGCAAATTGGTCAAAATCTGTACGATTGATTTTCCGCTTTCGACCGTTTAGTGTTAAGGCCAAGTCTTCTTTGTCTTCTGGATAGATTAAATTTACATTCAGTAAATCATAAGCTGGAGAGAATAAAACTCCTATATCGGTATGGATCAAAGAAAAGTTTTTTAGATGCATATCGTTATTGCCTGTTAAAAAACAAAACAAGACCAATCTGAAATATTTGGTGACATCCAAGCCTGAGTTGGTAGCGTATTTCTTAATTATTTTACCGGCTCGTTCGTAGGAGCTTTTGTATTTTTGTTCCGTTAATAGTTCGGACAGTTGGCAGAAGTCTTCAACGTGGATTTTCTTGTTTTTCGATCGATCAAATCGTTTTGTGATATAAGCGAGTTCTCCCGTAGTTGTGGGGATTAAAGCATGTTTAGCAGTTTCAATCTTAAATAAATTTGCTAAATGCATCGTCAGATCTTCTACTTCTGGCATAAAAGCAAATTCAGAAGATTGTGGTTTTAGGATATACTCATTCCATAAGCCACCTAAAGTCAATCGCTTATTACCCTCTTGTAAGCTTAAGGATATCTTGGGCTGAACACCGGTTAAACCCACCCGCTCATTGACCGTATTTACTGCGAGTTGATTTAACTGCTCTTTATTTAGTTCTAGCATAGGGATTCTAGTAACTCCAAAAAACATTTTAGAGCAATTGGGGTGATACGATTCTGTTTCAACAGGTTGATAGCAGAATAAACAGTTACTCATGATCTTCCTTTATTAAATGTACAGAAACAGCACCAATTGTATCCCTGCATAAATTATTTAATAGCTCGAAGCGGTCCCTTGGATTCAGTTTCCAGTGGTTTTTACCAAACTCTAATAGCCAGCCTTCAGGTATTAAGCCGTCAAAAAAAGGGAAAAGGACCTTGCTGTGGTAAGTAATGTCTGAAATGGGTAAGGTTAAACTAACTCCTTGGGGGTTAGGGCTGCCTAAATATGCTTTTTCGTAGTAAAATGAATAGCCATTATCACCTTCAACTAAAATTCCGGTTAACTGATTGTGGAAATATATTTTTGCTTTTCTAGTCATAGTTCTCGGGTTTTATCGATAACTCCAACCTCTTTACCAAACATCATTTTTTTATCTAAACGGAGGTTTTTCCCTGCTCTAAATCACTCCCTAAGCGGAGACCTACGCCATCATTTAATGCTAACTCTTCCTGTGTTAATCTTAGCTCTTTGCGTTTTTGCTTCAAAAATAGTCGTTATGAGTTTATCTCTATAGCCTTTCAGGTGTAAATATATGCGGAATTATTAAATAATACCAGATCGGGTATAGTTTGTTGGAAAACAGTTTTATTATACCCGAAAGGGTGTAGTTTAACCTATCTAAGGAGTTGAGCGCTTTAATCAAACTCTCTCAAGCCATCGCTCTGCTTCTAAGCAGTAGTTGATATGGAATCTCCAGCTTTGTAATTACTAAGTCCTTACAATAATATTTTTAATCCGCTAATTCATAAGTTTTTTGATGCAGGGTTTAGTGGAGGATTTACTTATTATCGCCTGCAGTTTGCTTATTTTAATTGCCTAGAGCTTATTCCTATGAATTCGTTGTTTTGTTTTTAGAGAGGGTTTATGAGGCTTTGGAGCCAAGTGGTTTTTGTATTTAAATAAAATATTTATGTGTAAAAATTGTTTCATTGAAATAAATGTTCTATTTTTACTTTTATTGAATGTTTAAGACTATCAAAAACTAAAGGCTTTATAATAAATCTAATTCTATTATGGGTTTAAAAATACGGGTATCAAATTTCATCAAAGTTGCAGCGGTAATTTGTGCATTTAATGCGAATGCGCAAGATCGTGCGTTGGTAAATTTGTCTGCTAGTCCAAATGTGAATTTAGGTTCAATTGACCTAGGGGATGTATCCTGGACAAACGGCTTTTGGGCCGATCGTACTCGGATATGTTTTGATAACATGATTCCTAGTATTTGGGATGTGTATACAGACCCGGATATTAGCCATGCATTTAGAAATTTTGAAATCGCTGCCGGTCTTCACGAAGGAGAGCATAAAGGCCCTTCTTTTCACGATGGTGATTTTTATAAAGTGTTAGAAGCGGTGGTCGCAGCCTATGCGCAGACCAAAGATCCCGCTCTTCTTGATAGAATTAATGAGGTAATACCTGTAATTGAAAAGGCACAACGAGAGGATGGTTATATATATACCAAAGCGAGCATCGATCAGAGAAATAAAGGTGAAGATATAGAGTTTCAAGATCGCCTTAGCTTTGAAGCTTATAACATCGGTCATCTAATGACCGCAGGCTGTCTGCATTATCGGATTACCAATAAGCGCGATTTATTGGATATTGCAATTAAAGCGGCAGATTATTTATACGGCTTTTATAAGAGCTCCAATCCTACGCTAGCTAGAAATGCCATTTGTCCGTCGCATTATATGGGGACAATTGAACTCTATAGAACGGTGAAAGATCCCAAGTACTTGGAGCTTGCCAAACACTTAATAGACATCAAAGGAGAAATTTCCGACGGTACCGATGATAATCAAGATAGAGTGCCGTTTAGAGAGCAAAATAAAGCCATGGGGCATGCCGTGCGTGCAACCTATTTATACGCTGGTGTAGCAGATCTAGTGGCAGAGCTACAGGATACTACTTTAAGCAACAGGCTTTTGAATATTTGGGAGGACATGACCGAGACTAAGATGTATATCACTGCGGGAGTAGGTTCACTCTACGATGGCGTGTCACCCGATGGTACTTCTTACAATCCGGATGATGTTCAAAAGATACATCAAGCATTTGGAAGAGATTATCAGCTACCCAACCTTACCGCGCATAATGAGACTTGTGCAAATATTGGTAATGTACTTTGGAACTGGAGGATGGCTGCATTGACAGGAGAAGGGAAGTATATTGACGTTCTAGAAACAGCACTATACAATAGCGTTCTTTCTGGCGTGAGCATGGATGGTGATAAGTATCTATACACCAATCCTCTTGCATATGCTAAGGAATTGCCTTTTCAGCAAAGGTGGTCCAAGCAAAGGGTGCCTTATATTGAGCTATCGAACTGCTGCCCACCAAACACGGTGCGTACAGTTGCCGAGGTTTCAAGCTATGCCTACGGTATTTCTAAAGAAGATATATGGGTGAATTTATACGGGGCTAATGAACTAAACACCACAATTGGTGGTAAAGAAGTCACTATTACCCAAGAAACGAATTACCCTTGGCAGGGTCAAGTCAAGCTAACTGTTCACCAAGCGGGGGAGAACCTAGGGATAAAATTCCGAATTCCCGGGTGGGCAGAAAATGTGGTCATTAAAAAACAAGGGAAAGAAATTGAATATGTAAATGATAAAGGGTATGCGAGTATTAGGGGGGAAATAAGCAAAGGAGATGTCTTTGAGATTGATATTCCTTTAACGGTGGACTTCATGGAAGCCAACCCACTTGTTGAGGAAAGTAAAAATCAGGTGGCCATCAAAAGAGGACCCGTTGTATACTGCTTAGAGGAGGCGGATCTAGACCCATCGGTGAATCTCTTTGATTTGAAGGTTAAAGTTTTAGATGATTTTAAGCCGGTTAAAGGGGAAATCATGGATCAGGATATTTACTTCTTAGAAGGGAATGCTTACTTAACAGGTGGCAAGAAAGAATGGAACTCCCTTTATCGTAAAATAGATAATAGAAATGAAACTGCCGTGCCGGTGAGGCTTGTGCCTTATTTTGCATGGGGAAATAGGGAGTTTGGAGATATGTCTGTTTGGTTACCGAAACTCTAATGCTTAGATACGCAATGAAGAAAATAACCGCCTTTTTATTGATGCAATTGATTTGCTTAAGCTTGCTAGCTCAAGTGAAACTGGGGTCTCTATTTACCGATCACATGGTTTTGCAAAGAGAGAATAAAGTGCCCATTTGGGGCTGGGCCAAGCCTTCATCTAGTTTGAAAGTTAAAACGAGCTGGAATGGTGAGGTTAAGGAGGTGAATACAGATGCTAGCGGAAAATGGAAGGCGTATGTTAATACTGCCGAAGCAGGTGGACCTTATCAAATAGATGTTGAAAATCAGGGTGAGGTGCATAGTTTAAGCAATGTTTTATTGGGCGATGTATGGCTATGTTCCGGTCAGTCCAATATGGAGATGCCTTTAAAAGGTTATCCGGGACAGCCTATTGAAAACGGTACAGAGGCTCTTTTAGATGCAGATAATGAGTTGATTCGGATTTATACTGTTCCAAGGAATCCGGCTCTTAATAAACAAGAAGATAGTAAGCCCAGTGAATGGAAACTTTTAAGCAGCGAGTCTGCTTATAATTTTAGCGCAACAGCTTTTTACTTTGGAAGGCAGCTTTTTGATCAGCTGGAAGTACCCATAGGACTGCTTATGAGTAGTTATGGTGGTTCTAATATAGAAACCTGGATGGAGGAATCCTGGTTGAGAGAAGTTTCAGATGTAGAGGCACCTAAGAGTGAAGAGGGACTTAAAAATAAAAATAGAATTCCAACCATGCTGTATAATGGGATGATCCACCCCATTGCAGATTTTGGTATAAAAGGAGTTATTTGGTATCAGGGTGAGTCCAATTACGAAAATGCGCACGAATATTTGGAGCGCTTTCAGCGGATGGTTAAAGGGTTTAGGGCTATTTGGAATGCCCCCGATTTGCCTTTCTACTATACGCAAATTGCCCCGTTTAATTACGCGAAAATTGCGCCTTATCACATTGAAGATAAGTACAATTCCGCTTATTTAAGGGATGCGCAAAGAGAGGCTTTAGAGGTTATTCCTCATAGTGGAATGGCAGTGACTTTAGATATTGGCGAGGAGTTTTGTATTCACCCAGCTAATAAGAAAGAAGTAGGAAAGCGCCTAGCCTATCTTGCATTAGAGGGCGTGTATGGCTACGATAAGTTATCTTTAAGGAGTCCTTCGTACGATGCTATGGAAATAAAAGATGGCGTGATTGAAGTTTCATTTAAAGATGCACCTTTAGGGGTGGTAGCCAAAGATGGTCAATTGCGTAATTTTCAAATCGCAGGTGAAAACCAGGTGTTTTATCCGGCCGATGCCGTAATAAAAGGAAAGAAAGTATTAGTATCAAGCCTGCAAGTTGAAAAGCCAGTAGCTGTGAGGTATGGGTTTACAGATTTTGTTGTAGGCGATTTGTTTGGAGTAAATGGATTACCAGTGGGTTCCTTTAGAACCGATAATTGGTAGAAGTTGTATATAAAGAAAATGAAAAAATCAATTTTTATTGATTTCAGGGTATGCTTCTTAGCAGTATTGATGTTGGGCTTTAGTTCGTTAAAAGCTCAAGATTTCGATATTCGCTCGCACCGCGTTGTTTGGGATTCTCAGAGTCAGAACTCTTCCGAGTCTATGCCCGTTGGTGGTGGAGATATCGGGGTGAATACATGGGCAGAAGATGGTGATATATTTTTGTACTTAGGTAAGTCAGGTGCCTTTGACGAAAACAATACATTACTAAAACTTGGGAGAATACGTTTAAGTATTTCCCCAAATCCCTTCTCTTCGGCGGATTTTAACCAAGAGCTTCAGCTCGATAAGGGTAGGGTGGTATTCACAGCGAATAAAGACGGACATACTGCCAAGGTAGTTGTATGGGTGGATGTATTTAGTCCGAATGTATTTGTAGATGTACAATCTAATAAAGCAGTGAATGCCCAGGCTGTTTATGAGACCTGGCGCTATAAGGATAGGTATCCACAGAAAAAAGAAAACAACGCCAATTCCTGGAAGTGGGCACCTCCAAAAGAGGTGGTAACATATAAGGACGAGATGGAACTCAAGAGCGATCAGTTTTACTTTTTCC
>DXEZ01000082.1 GCA_019114715.1 Candidatus Sphingobacterium stercoripullorum
GTTTACTTGTTAAGTAGGCTTTTACTTTAGTTTGTTTGTTCAAACATAAATAATAATTCAAATTCAATTATTATTATAGTTGAAAAACTAATCTTCTCACAAGCAAATAAAAATAGACGACTAATTCAATAGAAGTAATAGTAATTGACTATCAACCAGATAAATGCTTATAGCACCGTGCAACGATCGCGAAAATAGTTACTGTCAACAACAATGATATTGTAACAAAACCATAGGCAAACCAGGTTTTATTAATGGATTGAACCCATGAAATTCCCTGAAGCAGTAAGCCAAAAGAATTAATCAAAGCAAAGCATACAAAAGCTATAAAAAGCATCGCGTAAGAGGAGTTTATTTTTAGTTCAGAAACTACATTGGTTAGAATCAATAAAAAAGAAGAAATCAGAACTAACAATACCCAGTGTAAATACCCAATTAAAAAGGGTCTATAGCCGTAAACATATTGTCCGATTTGAGGGAAGCTTCCTAATAGCTGCGCGATTAACTTGACACACATTAAAAAGGCGATTAGTTTAATAAAGTTGTTTTGCTTTATAGTTCTAGAGCTTTCACTAATGGGGGGCCTCCCTTTAAAAGCAATAGGGAAAGACATTTTAAACCAGCATAAAAGCTGTAAAAAGGAAGATATAACTAGAAGAATTGCTGTCCCCAGCATGTTCCTAATGCCATTAACCCCAAGCAGGTAAAGGAAAAAAGTAGTCACTACAAAAATCCAAAACACCCATTTATGGGCGGTAAAGGAGATACCAATTAAGGGGTTTAAGTAAAATAAGACCGCAATAAAGGAAAATAAAAACCAACCGTTATATTGAAAGTGTAGGAAAAAGTGGATGGCGGGAGGCTGATTAATGGGATTTGCCAGTCCAGTTGCCATTAAAAAGGCAACGACAAATGTCCCTATAGACGAAAACACCAAGAAAAACAAGGCCGCATATACCCAGCGCTGAACTTCCAAAGTTAAAGTTGATTGTTTAAGTTCAATTGCCAGTAAGCCCGCAAATACATAGGATATTAAAATGCTAATGGTAGATAAGATAATAGAATACCGTCCGTAGCCTTGGTACAAAAACGAAAACATCATCAGAATCGATCCAATCCAATTGCACCACAATAAAAGATTGAACTTTTTAGGAACTGTACTTTTAGCACCAAGCTTACAGGTCATCCAAAGTAAAACGAGCATCAGCATCTGACTTACCCAGCCTACAAAGGCAAAATGGGAGTGCGAGTGCAATAAGAATTTATAAGATAAAAACGGAATGGGATAAACGAATTTTAAACGCAATATCGTCCCTAAAACAGCGACTAATAAGAGGTTAATGGCGCCCATGAATGCCCATTGTCGTACATTTAATTGTAATCTCCCAGAAAAATCCACTTGCATACTCTTATTTTATCTGCTGCATATCAACAGGCAATCACTAAGAAAACCCAAATATAAACCATCATTGATATACTGATGAAATATAAATGTCATATATTGAAAAATACTACAATTAAATTTCCTGCTAATTACCTACTTTTGATTAATGCGGATGGAGAACTATGAAATTAAGCTAACTCAATTTGAGGGTCCATTTGACCTGCTGTTATTTTTTATAGAAAGGGATGAACTAAACATCCACGATATACCCATTTCGAAAATAACTTTGGACTTTCTGAGCTACATTGAGCACTTGCAATCCTTAAATATAGAGGTTGCAAGTGAGTTTATTTTCGTGGCTTCCACTTTAATGCGTATAAAAGCCAGGATGCTCCTTCCCAAGATAGCCGAAGAAGGAGAAGAGGATCCAGAAGATTTAAAAGAACAACTGATCCAGAAGCTTATCCAATACAAACAGTTCAAAGAAGTATGCCAAGAATTAAAGGTACTGGAAGATCAAAGGCATAAGTTACATAAACGCGCCGGAGTCGCATTTGACCTAGAGGCTGCAGGATTTCCAAACACAGTAGAGGAGGACTTATCGACCATTGACTTATACCGGCTTATGCTTATTTACGACCGCCTAATGAACAGGTATGACACTAAAATTAAGGATGTTAAACACACCGTAGTTAAATACCCATACACTATTGAGAGTCAAAAGGAAGCAATTAAAAGGTTAATAGCAATTAATAAGCGCCTAGACTTTAACATCCTAAAGGAAAACTCTGAAAATAGGGTTCAATTTGTTTATAACTTCCTAGCTATACTGGAACTATTGCAACAAGAGTTAATAGATATCGAGCAAGACCTAGGCTATAATAACTTTTGGGTAAGTCAAAAGGCTTAATCTTTTATTTGGATTTCAAGGCTTCTAAACAGGATTTTAAAAAAACATAATACTCGGTTTCAGACAAATGTGGCAAAGTTTTATACGCCTGCACACCAGCTTTTAATACCTTAGTATCAAAGCCAGAAAAACGGTTTAACAGTTCATCCAGTTCCTTACCTCCATCAACAACCGCATCTACAACTCCAAATTCCAAGGCTTTTTCCACATGGAAGTAATCGGTGTGTAAGCAAAGTTGTAGCGCTTTTTTGGCAGGCATAACTTTCATCAAGCTGCCCAACACTTGAAAGGGAAACAGCCCAATTTCCAGCTCCGGCAAACGGAACTTACAATCTCTCTCAGCTAAAACGTAGGTACATCCTAAAATCATCAAAAACCCACCGGCAATAACGGCTCCTTGAACTACGGCAATACTTGGCTTTAAGAGTTGATCAAAAACTTGACCTAAAGAAATGTCTTGTTTGGGTATAT
>DXEZ01000083.1 GCA_019114715.1 Candidatus Sphingobacterium stercoripullorum
TAGGTCAACTTTAAAAAACTGAACTATGCCCGATACAAAGTATTCGGGCTTTTTTTGTGTTTAAATATCAATAGTGAACATATGGAATATCAATTTATTACGAATCAAAAAACCTTGCTGGCTGATACAGTAACGCCAGTGAGCATTTACCTACGGCTAAGAGATCAGTTTCCAAATAGTTTACTGCTTGAGAGTTCCGAGTATCATACTCGCGATAATAACATGAGCTATATTTGCTGCCAACCCATAGCAGGCATTGTGGCGGAGAAGGAGCTTCTAAAGACGGAGTTCCCAAATGGTGAAAAAGAAAGTAAGAAAATTTCAAAAGGTGAGTTGCGTCAGGAAATAAGTGATTTCCGAAAGAAGTTTAAAGCCTGCGACTCAATAAAAAATAATGCAGTGTTGAGTAATGGGCTATTTGGCTATTTTACTTACGAGGCTATTGAGCATTTTGAAGATATTACTTTAAGCGCAGAGGTGGATTCTGAGCGAGAAATCCCTATGATGCAGTATCACATTTACCGGTATGTTATTGCAATCGACCACTTTCATAACCGTCTTCATATTTTTGAAAATTTACTGGAAAATGAACAGAGTAGCTTAGATGAAATCAGTGGGATGATTCAAAATAAGAACTTCCCAGAGTATAACTTTTCTATTACTTCAAAAGAAGAAAGTAACAGAACAGATCAGGAGCATAAAGATTTAGTTGAGAAATTAGTGGGGCATATACGTCAAGGAGAAGTGTTTCAGATTGTTCCTTCTAGAGCGTTCAAGTTGAGCTTTAAAGGGGATGAGTTTAACGTTTATCGGGCGCTAAGGTCGATCAATCCCTCTCCATATTTGTTTTACTTTGACTACGGGAGCTTTCGCTTATTTGGCTCCTCTCCAGAGGCACAAATCACCATTAAAAATGAGGAGGCAACAATATATCCAATAGCAGGTACATTTAAAAGGACAGGAGATATAAAGGAGGATTTTCGAATTGCCGAAGAGCTTAAGAAAGACCCAAAGGAAAGGGCTGAGCACGTCATGCTAGTAGACCTAGCTAGAAATGATCTAAGTCGACATTGCTCGCATGTCCAAGTCGAGTCTTATATGAAGGCACAATTTTACTCTCATGTCATTCATTTGGTCTCCAAGGTTACGGGTAAGCTCCGCCAAGATGTGGCCTCGTTTGAAGTGGTAGCAGACACATTCCCTGCTGGAACTTTAAGTGGCGCACCAAAGTATAGAGCTTTAGAATTGATCGATCAATACGAAGGAAAGAGTCGTTCTTTTTATAGTGGATCTATTGGGTTTATGGGCTTCCAACAGGAGTTTAATCACGCCATTATGATTCGATCTTTCTTAAGTAAACAAAACCTGTTACATTATCAAGCAGGCGGCGGGATAGTTCTGGATTCAGATCCTGAAAAAGAACTTCAAGAAGTTAATAATAAAATTGCAGCGCTAAGAAAAGCAATCGAAGCTGCAGAAACCATGTAATTGTTAAATATTTCGTTATGAAACCCCCTATTTTAGTAATCGATAATTACGATTCATTCACCTATAATTTAGTCCATTTATTAAAAGAGATGGATCAAGAAGTACTCGTCTGGAGAAACGATCAATTTGAACTGGATGAGGTGGAAGCCTTTAATAAGATTCTTTTATCTCCAGGGCCAGGATTGCCGAAGGACTCTGGCAACCTAATGCCCCTTATTGAGCGCTACCATAGCACAAAAGATATATTGGGAGTTTGTTTAGGGATGCAGGCTTTGGCTGAGTTTTATGGAGGTAAGCTATTGAACTTAACCCATCCTTTTCACGGCGTGCAATCTGAATTGATTGTAAAAGATCAAGACGCTCCTTTATATAAAAACTATCCGACCGATGCGAAAATTGGTAGATACCATTCTTGGGTGGTTGATCCAGAAAGTTTTCCTGAAGATCTACAAATTACTGCAGTCGATGGGGCGGATTGGATCATGGGAATTCGGCATAAGCTGCATAATGTAAGAGGTATACAGTTTCATCCTGAATCGGTTCTTACAGATTTTGGAGAGGTTATTATTAAAAATTGGACAGATTTATAAAATGACGATTCTAAATAAAATTATAAAACACAAAGAGGTTGAAGTTTCTCGTGATAAGGGTAAAGTTTCAATCGATGAGCTTCGATCCAGTGATTTGTTTTCTAGGAATTGCTTTCCCTTACCAGATTATATTCTAGATAACAATAAAACTGGTATTATAGCCGAGTATAAACGAGCGTCTCCCTCAAAAGGAATTATAAACGATAAATCTTGCGTTAAGGAAACAGTTTTAGGTTATCAGGAGGCAGGAGCTTCTGCCATATCTGTACTTACTGATACAGAGTTTTTCAAAGGAACCCTAGCTGATTTAAAGGAGGCGAGAGAGGCGCTTGAGCTCCCGCTATTAAGGAAAGACTTTATTGTGGATCCTTACCAAATCATTGAAGCTAAATCTTATGGCGCTGATATCATATTGTTGATAGCGGCTTGCTTAGAACCAGATGAGGTTCTAAGACTTTCAGAGATGGCTAAAGAATTAGGGCTAAATGTTTTACTAGAGGTTCATAATTTAAAGGAGCTTGAAGCCAATCTGTTTGACTCCATTGATGCAGTAGGTGTGAACAATCGAAACTTAAAGGATTTTACTGTTGATTTAAATCATTCTTATGATTTAGTCTCGCAAATTCCCGATCGGTATATTAAAATCTCTGAAAGTGGAATTTCTGATCCGAAGACCATTAACCAATTAAAAATTGCAGGTTTTCAAGGCTTTTTGATTGGGGAAAATTTCATGTCACAAGATGATCCATCGCTGGCAATCAAGGAGTTTGTGAAGGATATAAATTAAACGAGTATATCGAGTTTGCTTGTGCTTAATAAAAAATGCGTATTTTTGTGCCGTTATGTCCGTGAAAATTGGAAATTCTAT
>DXEZ01000084.1 GCA_019114715.1 Candidatus Sphingobacterium stercoripullorum
GCTTCAGCGGTTTTTTAACAGACACCCCAAAAGGGGAAATCAAGCCGCCAACCATATCATTCAATCCGGACTTCAATCCCTTTGATCAAGAAGACCAGGAGGCAGGTAGCCCAGGTGGCCAGCCGATAGGCACCTCTGCTGGAGGAAGTAAAAGCAGCTATCATCGCGCTGCCAGTAGCGTCCTTGAGCACTGGGAAGACTTATACAAAGTTACCGAGGAAACACCTAGCGAGCAGCTGTTAATTTCAAGCCCCACTGAGGAAGAAGAAATCACAACCAAAGGGCAAAAAAACCAAGTGTTTTTTCAGCTCCAC
Organism: Candidatus Sphingobacterium stercoripullorum; assembly: GCA_019114715.1. Classification (GTDB taxonomy): domain Bacteria; phylum Bacteroidota; class Bacteroidia; order Sphingobacteriales; family Sphingobacteriaceae; genus Sphingobacterium; species Sphingobacterium stercoripullorum. The sequence continues at coordinate 315 of DXEZ01000084.1, forward strand.
AATCAGTATATTCTAACGCAGATCCATTCGGGACTGTTAGTGATTCACCAGCAGCGTGCGCACGAACGGATTTTGTATGAGCAGTTTAGACTGCAACTGGCCAACAACCAAGGGAGTAGCCAGCAGACTCTTTTCCCGCAAACCATCGAGCTCTCAGCAGCAGATGCGAGCATACTAGAGGGCGTATTGGATGACATCCAAGCACTAGGTTTTCTCATTCGACCGTTTGGAGGGAATACTTTTGTAATCGACGGAATACCTGCCGAATTGGATCAAGGAGTTGATGAGATCAAAATCATAGAAAAAATACTAGAGGACATAAAAAACAATAAATCCACCATTGAGCTAGATAGAAAGAACGAACTGGCAAAAAGCTTAGCAAAAAGCACTGCTATAAAGCCAGGAACTCATCTAGATCAACAGGCCATGTCCGAATTAGTCGATAAACTCTTCGCTTGTGAGCTCCCGAATACGGCACTCAATGGTCAAGCAACAATCATTACATTAAGTCTGCAAGACTTTATAGAAAAATTCAAGAACAAACCACAAGACTCTTAAGTTAAACATATGAATTCGTTGACTTCAAACCTTAGCCCCGTTGTAAAGAACCTATTGATCATAAACATCATATGCTTTATAGGAACTAAAATATTCGATTACTCCTTTTATCTTTTTGGGGTATTCTACCCAGACTCTCCATTTTTCAACATATGGCAATTAATAACCTATATGTTCATGCATGGAGGATTTGGACACCTATTTTTCAATATGTTTTCACTCTTTATGTTTGGCTCTATTATTGAAAGAATTTTAGGCTCCAAGCGCTTTCTGAAGTATTACTTAATTTGCGGCCTTGGAGCATTGGTTTTACAATATGGCGTTCAAGCAATCGAGGTTTATCAAATTACGGGAACTATCAAGGCGCAGTCTTATTTGGAGTTTGATATGCTGGCGAATAGGGTATCAACCAACCTACCTATATCAAAGCCTGATTTTGATGTACTCACCTCTATCTATGCAACCCCTTTAGTGGGCGCATCAGGTGCGATTTATGGGTTATTATTGGCCTTTGCTTATTTATTTCCAAATATGTCCTTATATTTAATGTTCATACCTGTTCCTGTGAAAGCTAAGTACTTTATCCCTATTTTAATTTTAATAGAAATCTACTTAAGCTTTTCACAACCAGGAAGCTCAATAGCGCACTTAGCACACGTGGGAGGGGCATTATTTGGGTTTATTATGTTGAAAGTTTGGAAAATTAAAAAAGGATACTTTTATTAAGAAAAGCGATGAAGGACAATTCCCTAAAAGTTTTTTTAAGGCAGACCTACAGCAGTAGGTCCCCTGTTCCTTTCATCTTGACTATTCAGATACTGGTATTTGTAGTCCTACATATATTTGATTTGATAGTTGAAGTCGGCTGGGTGGATACCCCTTTATACGACAACATGCTTTCCCAGCTAAACCTCTCTCCTAGCTTTGCTAGATTATTAGATAAGCCCTGGTCTTTAGTGAGCTATGTATTTTTACACACCGGTTTATTTCAGCTTTTGTTTGCATGCTTATGGCTTTTTTGGATGGGCAAGCTCTTTTTAAGCTACTTGCAAAACAGGCAATTTCTATTTTTATTTTTCTCTGCTACAATACTAGGGGCATTGACTTTCCTAGCTCTTTCGCAAGTCCCCTTTTTGCAGCAAAACCCACAAAGCAATCTATTCACCAGTAATATGGCTCTGGGTGCATTGATGGGCTTTATATCCGTTTTGATCCCTGAGCAGCAGATTCGACTATTTTTACTAGGCAACCTCACCATTAGGACTATAGCCTACCTGTATATAGCCCTGCAGACGTTTTTTTATTTCATGGTGAATAAACCGGCTGCAATAGCTTTTCTCCTGGTATCGCTATATGGTTACTTGAGTTGTAGAGCCCTACAAAATGGAAATGACTTCAGCATGCTGTTTAGATTCAATTTAAAAAATAGAAGGAGAAAACTCAAGGTGGTCCATGTAAATCCACACGCAGTAAAATACCCTACACCAGAGGCCCGGTTTCCAAATCAAGAGGAGATCGATCGCATATTAGATAAGATATCTCAAAGCGGCATGAAGAGCCTCACCAAAACAGAAAAACAAACCCTTCATAGAGCGAGTAAAAAAGAGGATCTTGAATGAGAAAGAAGCGGTCTAGAAAAAAGAAACTGGGTGTAATCAGCAATCTAGTTTTACTAGCTAACCTAATAGCAATATTAGCTCTATTTGGGAGCTACGGTGCATCAAAAATAGATCCACAAACCTTTTGGCCCTTAGCATTACTCGGGCTGGGCTACTTGCCCATACTTGTAGTTAACCTATGTTTTATGGCTTACTGGCTGTTACGTAAGCCTAGATATATCGTCTTGTCATTAGCCGCTATACTCCTAGGAATACCCAGTTTAAAAAAACATTTTGGCCTAGGAATCCAATCTAGCGATATACCTCAAAAAAAAGAAACAGACCTACGGGTAATGAGTTATAACGTGCATTTATTTGAGTCCATAGAAAGGGGAAACAAAGAAGGG
>DXEZ01000085.1 GCA_019114715.1 Candidatus Sphingobacterium stercoripullorum
CCGATGACAAAGCACCTTCGGGGGTTCTAGCGGCAAAAGTAGCAGCAATATTTTTCAAACTATCGGTTGAAATCTTACGGCTCGAAGAAATAGGAGCCAACATATTATCGTATAAGCTATTGACATAAGAGGTTACCTGTTCCCGGTTTTCTGGACTCATGCCTCCTTGAATAAAAGGCTCAACTGCACTTTTATAACTTCCCACTTTCACAACCTGAACATCCACACCTAACTTATCTAGTGCATCTTTCATGAACATCACCGAGGACGAGATCCCTCTAAAATCAAGGCTTCCTTGTGGATTCATAAATACGCTATCTGCAGAGGAGGCTACGTAGTAGGCCTGCTGGGTATAAAAATCGCTAAATGCGTAGACGAATTTCCCAGAGCTTTTAAAGTCTTCTAGAGCACTACGAATGGCATTAATTGTTGCCGTCCCCGTACCCACTGCACTTGGATTTAGGTAAATCCCTTTAATTTTATCATCCTCTTTAGCGGCCTCGATCCTATCTAAAATAGCATCCAACCCTAGAGATTTTGCAAAACCAGGTAAATTTAAATCATCCAAGGGTGTTTTCTGGTCCTTCTCGGTAATACCGTGACCCAAAGAGATATAGAGTACTGAATTGGCCTCAACTTGTGTAGAGGAACTCTTTGCGGATTGGACCACAACGACTGTCATTATGATTAAGAATAACAAAAACGACAGCATAATACCCACCAGTGTGGCCAATACGTATTTGAAAAATGATTTCATCTTTAATATTTATAATTTATTTATCACAAAATAAACTATAATTTTGTTAAAATTGAACTTTTTCAATATTATTCAATGTCTAGTACTAAAAACATCTATATCCTTTTAGGAGGAAATCAAGGCAATACAGAGGCTATATTCCACAAGGCTATAATGATGCTACAAAGTGACGTAGGTACTATTAACAAGGTATCTTCACTCTACAAGACAGCTGCTTGGGGAAAAACCGACCAGCCAGATTTCATCAACCAGGTATTAAAGATGTCTAGCAAACTTTCCCCCGAAAGCTTGTTACAAAACACCCAACAGATAGAAAAGCTCCTAGGTAGAGAACGTCTGGAGCATTGGGGCCCGCGGGTTATAGATATAGACATTTTATATTACGGAACAACAATAGTCAGTACGGAGCACTTAACCATTCCGCATCCCAGGATTCAAGAGCGTAGATTTGTTTTAGAACCGCTCAATGAAATTTCCCCAAACCTCATCCACCCGGTATTAGGTCTATCCCAAAAGGAATTGCTAGCGCAGTGCACCGACAAATTAATGGTAGAAAAAATTATGAGTACGAAAGAAAACAATACGTATAGCGTCATAAACGTTCAAGCGATCAAGGAAAACTTTTTCGATAATGCGGAGCTTATCAAAGAGTTTACCGATTTATACCTATCACAAACTCCTGAAGACTTCTCGCGCTTAAAGCAAGCCATTGAAAAAGAAAACCGCTCGGATAGCTACGACCTAGCTCACCAAATGAAGCCATCTATGGAATACGTCGGCGCTAGTTCATTAAGGATCGAGCTGGGCACGCTGGAGCAGCTGCTCAAAGAGGAGCAAAATATGGTTACAATTCGGGAGCATTTTCAAAAAATCGCCACGAAAATCGAAATATTACTCGAGGAACTCAAAGATTTCCAAAGCTCCCTGTAAACTAATAAGATAGCTTGGAAAATACCTTTTATGGATTAAAAGCGAAAATAAGGATAATTTAACACAATTAATTGCCGCAACTCTTTCGTATTCAATTTTTAATAGTTATCTTTGCAGACTTAAAATTTAGTAAATACACAAATTAATAAAAAACGAAGAAGGTAAATGCCTACTATTCAACAATTAATCCGTAAGGGTAGAGTAGTACTGCGGGAGAAGAGTAAATCCCCAGCGCTGGACAGCTGTCCACAACGAAGAGGTGTATGTACACGTGTATATACCACTACCCCTAAAAAACCCAACTCAGCAATGCGTAAAGTCGCGAGAGTGAAACTTTCCAACGGTAAAGAAGTTAACGCTTACATACCAGGTGAAGGACACAACCTACAGGAACACTCTATTGTACTTGTTCGTGGCGGTCGTGTTAAAGACTTACCAGGTGTTCGTTACCACATTATCCGTGGTGCGTTAGATACTTCAGGTGTAGAAGGTCGTAATCAGCGTCGTTCTAAATATGGAACTAAACGCCCAAAGGCGAAATAATTAAAGGGAGGAAAGAATCATGAGAAAAAGAAAACCGAAAAAGAGAATAATTCTACCTGACCCAAAATTTAATGACGTTCAGGTAACGCGCTTTGTGAATCACATGATGAGAGACGGTAAAAAGTCTTTATCATACGCAATATTCTACGATGCTTTAGATATCATCGAAGAAAAAACAAAGGAAAATGGTGTAGAAACTTGGAAAAAAGCATTGCAAAATATTATGCCTGCTGTTGAGGTTAAATCTCGTCGTGTAGGTGGTGCAAACTTCCAAGTACCTATGGAAGTTAGGCCAGAACGTAAGCACAGCCTTGGTATGAAGTGGATGATTTCTTTTGCACGCAAACGTGGTGAAAAAACCATGAAAGAAAGATTAGCTGCAGAAATAATCGCTGCTTCAAAAGGTGAAGGTGCTGCTGTTAAGAAGAAAGAAGACACGCACAGAATGGCTGAAGCAAACAAAGCATTCTCTCACTTCAGATTTTAATTTAGTAAATCCGATGAGAGCACAAAACACACCGAATCGCAGTTCTAGACTTGTTAATAACACTAGTACTGCGCGGTGTGTTTTGGCTATTTATACAATAGCTGCATAAACAAAAGCTATCTATTTTTAGACTATAAAAACAAATGGCAAAAAAAGATTTAAGTAAAGTAAGAAATATTGGTATTGCCGCTCACATTGACGCAGGTAAGACCACTACAACCGAGCGTATTTTATTCTACGCTGGGGTAAACCACAAGTTAGGAGAAACTCACGAAGGTTCTGCTACAACTGACTGGATGGCGCAAGAGCAAGAAAGAGGTATTACAATTACTTCTTCTGCTGTTACCGTATTCTGGAACTACCGTAATAACAAATACCAAGTTAACATTATTGATACGCCAGGTCACGTTGACTTTACGGTTGAAGTAAACCGTTCACTACGTGTACTTGACGGGTTAGTATTCCTTTTCTCGGCAGTTGATGGTGTTGAGCCACAATCCGAGACAAACTGGAGATTAGCTGACAACTACAAAGTTCCTCGTGTTGGTTTCGTTAACAAAATGGACCGTTCAGGAGCTGACTTCTTAAAAGTAGTTGGTCAAGTAAAAGAAATGCTTGGAGCTGAGGCGGTTCCTTTACAGTTACCTATCGGTGCTGAAGACGATTTCAAAGGTGTTGTTGACTTGATTAACAACCGTGGTATCGTTTGGAACGAAGAAGACAGAGGAATGACTTTTGAGGAAGTTGCTATTCCTGAAGATATGTTAGAAGACGTAGCGAAATACCGTGAGAACTTATTAGAAGCGGTAGCAAGTTACGATGAGTCTTTAATGGAGAAATTCTTCGAAG